>DLGX01000036.1:0-6317 GCA_002482925.1 Candidatus Saccharibacteria bacterium UBA7683 | reverse complement strand
CCAGAACCAATCACGTGCATTTTAAGTTCATCATTTTCTAGAAGTCTCAAACTATCAGTAATAGACGTAAGCGAACCTTGTACATCTGCTTTAATAATTACAGGTACTTCTTGAACTTGAGCATTCTTGTTAATGAGGCCCAGCAGATCACCACTTGTCATGTTAAGCTTGCCGCTCACCTTTTTACTCTTGGCTTTTTCAGCTCTGTCGCGAGCTTCTTTTTCAGTTTTAGTTACACTAATGTAATCACCGAATTGTGGAAGTTCTTTAAATCCTGTAATTCGTATTGGCGTTGAAGGGCCAGCTTCATCGATCTGCTTGCCAGACCAATCTGACAAAGTTCTGATCTTTCCATACGTTGTTCCCGCAACTACGTAATCACTTTTATGAATTTTTCCGTGTTCAATAAGCGTTGAAACAAGGGCGCCTTTACCAAGTTCTTGGTGAGCTTCAATAACTATACCTTCGGCTCTACCTTCGGCGTCAGCTTTTAATTCTTCAATGTCTGCCATCAGTAAAACCATGTCGAGAAGTTCTGGTATACCTTGTTTGGTTTTAGCAGAAACTTCTGCTACCGTGGTGTCACCACCCCAATCTTCTGGCATCAAGCCTGCTTCAGCAAGGCTTTGCTTAGCACGATTTGCATCTGCATCTGGTTTATCAATTTTGTTTAAGGCTACAACAATTTTAGCTTGTGCATCTTTGGCGAACTTGATTGCTTCAACAGTCTGAGGTTTAACACCATCATCAGCAGCAACCACAATAATAACAACATCTGTTAAACGAGCACCGTGTTGACGTAATGCTGAAAAAGCTTCGTGTCCTGGGGTATCGAGCAGAGTAATAATGCGGTCATTGTGCTTGGTTTGGTATGCAGAAATGTGCTGGGTTATTCCACCCGCTTCACCGGTTGCTACCTTAAGATCTAAAATAGAATCGAGCAAACTGGTTTTACCATGATCAACGTGGCCCATTACTGCAACTACAGGCGCTCGCACCCCAGCTGTTACAGAATCAAGTCGCTCTGATCGAGCTGGTTTTTCAGCTTCAGCTTCTTCTTCACTTGCTCGTTCAAGTTCTATGCCAAGCTTTAGTTCTTCAACAATAATTTCAGCGGTATCAAAATCAATCCGCTGGTTAACGGTTGTCATGATACCATTTTTAAATAGTTCTCCGACGAGTGTAGAAACAGGAATATCAAGTTTACCCGCTAAGTCGCCGACGGTTATCATGTTTTCAATTGTTATCACTTTTGACTCTGCTGCGTCTGGTGTGGGTTCTGCCATGATAAGCCGTCCTTTCTTTTGAATAAGCTAATTAGCGGGTTTACATTGTATTACTACTGTAAGCTTAGTGATATTTTGCGGTTATCGCGGTCGATATCAAGAATCTTAAAGTTCTTCTTTTCGTTTAGCTTGAAGAGTTTTTCAGGATCAGCGCCTTGACCTTCGCCAAGTTCTGAAACATGTACAAGTGCTTCAACTGCAGGACTCAACTGAATGAACGCACCAAATGGGGTAATTCTTGTTACAGTACCTTCAACAGAGTCGCCTTTTTTAAAGCCTTCTGCTTCTTTTGCCCAAGGATCATCCTGAGTCTGCTTCATGCTAAGGCTAAGACGATCTTTGTCGATAGCAATAATTTTAGCTTCAACTTGGTCGCCAACTTTAACGTAATCAGCAGGATTTTCAACACGTTCCCAAGAAATTTCAGAAATGTGAATCAAGCCTTCAATGCCATCAACGTTAATGAATGCACCGAAGTCTACAACACCAGTAACTACACCTTTAACGCTATCGCCGATCTTAAGCTTTTCAAAGCGAGCTTGCATATCTTCGCGAACGGCTTCTTTTTCACTAAAGATTAGCTTGTTTGCCTTACGATCTGCATCAAGAATACGAACCTTAAGCACTTGGTTTGTAAGACTGTTAAGTCTTTGCAAAATTTCGTCTTTATCAGAACTACCAACACGTGGGTAATGTTCTGCTGAAAGCTGTGAAACCGGTAGGAATCCACGAACACCTTCAAGTTCTACTAGTAGACCACCACGGTTTGCGTCGTAAGGGGTGATCTCAAGTGTCTCGCCTTTATCAAAAAGGGCTTTAACTTCATCCCAACCACGGTCTTTCGCGGCTTTACGTAGACTTAGGAGCGCTTGGCCGTCTTCCACTTCTGGGTCAACAACACTAGCAACTACTTGTTCGCCTACTTCTAGTTTTTGGCCGTAGCCAATTTCCCGGCGCGGCACCATGCCAACTCCGTTAACCCCAAGATCTAACCAGATCTCGTGTTTTGCAACACTTAAAATTGTTGCTTGTACAACTTCACCAACGGCGAATTGTTTCTGCTGGACCTCACCTAAGAGATCATCCATTGTTAAACTTTGTTTTGTCATTTTTAACAAAACTCCTTCCAAAAAAATATTTTCTACAGGCGCTAACAAACGCCATAAGATTACACCAATTGTACCTCATCTGGTCATAAGATGTCAAAGTGTTGAGATCTAGGAAGTTTTATAACCAATGGTTAGAAATTTATACAGAAACTTCTATACGTTGTTTTGTTTTCAAAAACACAACTCCATACGTTACTGCACTAAGCGCAAACGCAACCCCGAGCATGTTCAGCCCCATGCCAACGGCAGGCATAGTGCTCGTTTCGTCAGAATCGCTGCCTTCAGCTACACCACTTGGTATTGTCGCCTCGTTCGAATCGTTAGTGGCGCTTGAACCTGCGCCGGAATCGTTAGCTTCGGTCTTCTTTTCATTACTAGAATCTTTTTGCTTATCTGTTTGACTAACCTGTGCAGACTGCTCTGCGGTTCGCGTAGCCGCTCTGTTTCTAAAAAATCTCACCACAAAAAATGTGATAACCGCTACTGAAACAATTAGAATTATGATTCTAATAATACCGCCAAAATGTGTTAATAATCCCTTACGATTTTCCATTGCTTCCTCCTGCTATGCATCTAGAATACTGGTTTTTTGTACGCGTTGCAAAGATAAGCGTCATCTAAAATAGGCTCGTTCTAGCAGGAATATACTGGTACACTAAGTATATGATTATCGGGGTTGATATCGGGGGAACCAAAACTTTACTTGCCGTGTTTGCACTTAGCGGCAAGCTTCTTAAAGAAATCCGCTTTGAAACCAACAGAAACTACGAAGAATTTTTAGTTGATCTTAAAAAGCATGCCGATGCCCTTGAAACAAATAAAGCCAAGATTGCCTGCGCAGCTGTACCAGGCCTACTAGATAGAAAACGTGGCGTTGTAGAAAGCCTTGGTAATTTACCTTGGAAAGATAAACATATTAGACATGATATTTCTGTAGCTCTTGGCATAAAAGACATCTGTATAGAAAACGACAGTAAACTGGCAGGACTAGCCGAAGCTCGATATGTTTTCGAGAATTATAAGCGAGTATTTTACCTCACTATTAGTACTGGCATAGGTGGCGCATTGGTTGTTAACGGCAAGCTAGTCAAAGAAGTTATTGACATGGAAATTGGTAAAACGCCTCTTGAATATCAAGGGAACATTCAACATTGGGAAGAATTTGCCTCGGGAAGAGCATTTTCAGAAAAATACGGGAAGAAGGCTGTTGATGTTGAAGATTCTGCTATCTGGGAAGAGTTCACTAAAGGGCTAAATCTAGGACTAGGTATCGTGTGCTCAGGCTACCAGCCAGAGGTGATCATATTTGGTGGTGGACTAGGCCAAAGACTTAGTAGGTTTAAGCAATATATTAGACCCTACCTACAATCAAACCTTCATTCAATTGTAAGACAGCCTGAAGCTCTGCTCTCTACTCACTTTAGAGGTCAGTCAGTAATATATGGATGCTACGAATATGCCAAAGACCACCTTGCCTAGTATTTCTGAAATTAAAAAACAGTTTCCTCAATTCAGCTTTGCTGAAAATGAGATCTTCCACTGGTCACCCCAAGACAACTGCGTGTACTACGATGAAGCTGAACTTTATAGAAAAGAAGGCATATTTCAGTTACTCCATGAGCTTGGCCACGCCCTTGCAGGCCACACAAACTACACCAGCGGCATTCAACTTCTTAAGATTGAAGCCGAAGCTTGGAAGCAAGCGAAAGATCTCGCTACTTCATATGGTCTAAAAATCAGTAATAAACAGATTGAACGTTGCCTTGATAGCTACCGGGATTGGCTGTATTTACGGAGCGCATGCCCTAACTGTGAAACTGTTGCACTAGAAACCGAAGCCAACCACTACCACTGTTTTAATTGCATGCAAAAGTGGAAGGTTCCTGCAGATCAACGTACGCGCCATTATCGTCTAAAGCTAGTTAATCAGCTTACTAATTAAAAACTACCCCTGTATAAGGGGTAGTTTTTCTTAAAGTAGACTAAAATTATTTAGTAACTTTAGAACGACGTGAAATACGACCGCCCTTAGAGCCAGCTTGACGAGCTCGTTCTTTACCAGTTAGGCCATCTGCGCCTTTTTTATCACTAGCGAATCCGCCAGTTTTACCACGCTTGCCACCTTTAGCACCAATAGATGCATAAAAGTCTGTACCGTACTTAGTTTTGTTAGTTGCAGCAGCTTTTACGCCACCAGTTTTAGTTCCAGCCATAGTAATGACCTCCCATAAGTTATTTAGTTCCACCTCTCAGAGGAATAAAAAAGAGCTCGCGAATGGTGATACGCGAACCCTCCAATTTCACCTCTGAAATTACTCTTATGGTAACATACCTTTTTGCTTATGTCAACTATATGCTTGTGATTAGTTCCATGAACGTCTCCAACTAGAGCTATTACTTTTAATACAGATTACTGCTAACCTATAAGTTATGACAGCCTACGGTAAAGTTTTTATAATTTATAACCCGAAAAGTACCGGTAACGGCCGGGCTAATGCTAAAAAAGTCGCTTCCAAACTGAAAAATAATTCCATAGAAGTTACATTATGCGCCACAACACATGCTGGTCATGCAGAAGAGCTAGCGTACGACCTTGCAAATAAGCATTATAATCCATTGCTCATTTCTGCCAGTGGTGACGGTGGCTATAATGAAGTTATCAACGGCGCGCTTCGATCTCAAGAAGAAAAAAGCACCAAACCAGTTTGTGCAGTCTTGGCATCAGGGAATGCAAATGATCATGCAAGTGCTTTGCAAAAAAACGTAGAGTCCTTTATTGAGCATATCCTGCAAGAAAAAGTTCGACACGTTGATGTATTAATGCTCGCGTCAAGTAAGAATATACGCTATGCGCACTCTTACATTGGCATTGGCATTACACCCGCAATCGGAAATGAGCTGAACAAGAAAGATCTGAACACTTTGCGAGAAATATGGATAGCACTTTCAGAAATTAGCAAAGCCAAGCCCACCGCCCTTTTGGTAAACAACAAACAGCGTTCGTTTAATAGTTTGGTTTTTGCTAATACAGCACGAATGGCAAAGTATATAAAAACTACAGAAGAAGAGCTCCCGAATGATGGTAAGTTTGAAGTTATTCCCATTGTTCATCACAACAAGTTTCATTTCTTCAGAAAGTTATTAGAAACATTCATCCTTAAGCCAAATGTACAACATAGAGCAAAATCATACACATTTACAACTACTCAAAAAACGAAAACTCAACTTGATGGTGAAATTATTACTATAGATAAAAATTCAGATGTTACTATACAATCGCTCAAAAGACGACTTGCCACTATATATTAAATTGATTTTTTGGGTAAGAAAAAGAGACCTATTAGGTCTCTTTGTTCTATAATTCGGCGCCGTGCTACCTTCCCCTGAAGAGTATTATCGCCGCTACTGGGCTTAGCTTCTGTGTTCGGAATGAGAACAGGCGTTTCCCCAGCGCTATGAGCACCGATTGAGACATATGTTGTTTTTTAAGCAACATATGTCCTGATCGATTCTTATAACAAAATCAAAATTCTTTTAAATTGAACGTGTGATCGTGATGATACACACAAATAACTGGTCAAACGTTCTCTTGCCTTCACTGCAATAAAATTACAGTTCAAACAAGAGAAGCATAAAAAGTCAATGGACCTATTAGTACGCTTCGGCTCCATACATTGCTGTACTTCCACCTTGCGCCTATCAACCTGATCGTCTATCAGGGGTCTCATAGGGAAATCTAATCTTGAGGTCAGTTTCGCGCTTAATATGCTTTCAGCGCTTATCTGCTCCGTACGTAGCTACCCGGCCATGCCATTGGTATGACAACCGGTACACCAGAGGTACGTTCAACCCGGTCCTCTCGTACTAGGGTCAACTCCTCTCAAATATCGACGCCCACGGCAGATAGGGACCAAACTGTCTC
>DLGX01000011.1:27012-34531 GCA_002482925.1 Candidatus Saccharibacteria bacterium UBA7683 | reverse complement strand
TTGATGTTGCCAAAAAACACGGTGTTACGCAGTTCGTACTTCATGCGCATACAATGGGGCTTGCCCGTTCGTTCCAAGACGGCGTAGCAAAAGCCCTTGAACTTGGTGCTGATATTGTAGTTAACACCGATGGTGACAACCAGTATCCACAAGAACAAATTCCTAATCTTATAGAACCATTATTAGAAGGTAGAGCAGATATTGCAATTGCAGATAGACAAACCGCTACAATTGAACATTTTTCAGGCTTTAAAAAGTTTCTACAAAAAATGGGAAGTAAAACAGTCAATTGGGCGGCTGGCACAAATCTGCCCGATGCAGCAAGTGGGTTTCGTGCGTATTCAAAACAATCACTTATGCGGCTTAATACCATTACAAAGTTCAGTTACGCAATGGAAACAATAATTCAGGCTGGCAACAAACGTATGGCGATTGCAAGTGTGCCAATAACCACCAACCCCAAGACCAGAGAATCCCGGCTCTTTAAATCAACTCTAGAACACGTGAGAAAATCTGGCGCCGCAATTATACGAGCATACTTAATGTATCGACCATACACCATTTTTGCCACTATGGGGGGTGCTTTTTTTGCCGCAGGTTCACTGCTTTTTATTCGGTATCTTGTATTCTTCTTGCAAGGCTCACAGGAACCACACATACAGTCAATTTTGCTCGGAACCGTTTTTATGACTGCAGCGTTTATGTGCTTTGTGCTAGGAATTGTTGCTGATCTTACCCGAACCAATAGAATACTGCTTGAAGATGCATTAGAACATATAAAAGAGATCCGTTTTAAAAAATAGCTTCTATTTTAATACTTTGGTAAGTCCGTTTTTAATAAACTCATTTGCATGTATTACAAAATTATTTTGCCAGTACCAGCCCGTATCACTTCTTGCTATATAGGTGATAGTGCCGCCGCCCAAAACCATTCCCAAAATAAGAACAGAGACAGATATAAACTTCATGGTTTCTTGAAATTGCTTTGGAATTAATTCAATAACACTTTTAATGGCGTACCCCATTACAATTGCAATTGCAGGCACTAGCGGTAAAAGATAGCGGCCATGAATAGCAACTGGCCAATGCACGTTATAAAATTTCATATAATTATCAAGCCACAAAATTATGGTATAGAACACAGACGTAGCAAGAATTAGTCTTAAGTTAGGTTCTTTTAAGATTCGTTTGATAAACACTACTACCGCAAGAAGGCCTATAGCGAGCATTGTTTTTGCGAAGCCATAGAGTATACGAAGCGGGGGTTTACTAGAATAATCGTAGTTAATTGCAAAATAGAATTCGTTTAACGTTGTTCGTATCCAAATTTTATTGTAGTCTGCAATTCGCCAATTTGGCACATCGCCATCTTTTCTTTGTTTTAATATAAAATCACGGCCCCATGGTCCATACTGTTTGCATGACGTTTCGTTCAATACCTGCGCGCAGTCGGGCACAGGGGTCTTGTATTTTATAAGGTTAACCCCGTACCGTTCAAAACAGAGTATAGCGCCTAGAAGCAGCGCGCATATAACAAGAATCTGCTTTAAGCGCGGAAGTTTTACTACATTGTGTTTAAATGTTTCCAAAACTTTAAAACGATACTTTCTATATGAGTGTAAAAAGGCAATAAAAACATACACAAAAAGCGCAATAAAAATCGGCAAGTAGGTGTATTTAATTAAGGCGTTAAACATGCCGGTTATAACAAAAATAAGCAGCCAGTTTGAATTAAAGATCCCTTTTCTGAGTGGCATGAGCACAGAAACTGCTGCATAAAAAGTAAGCGCCGTTAGGGGAATAGTGAGGTTATCGTAACTAATTTGAGCGCCCAAAAACGGAACAATTGGTATCAGTATAAATACCAGCAACGAAAGATTGGTAAGAAGCGCAGAAAACTTCATTTTTTCAAATAATCGCTTAAAAATCCATAAGCTACTTGCAAGCATACACACGTTTATAAGCCTTAAAATAATTATCTTAAATGCATCTGAACTGGTAAATAAAGATATGAACTTATACGGAAAACTCAATACATAGTGAAACAAATAGGAAGGGTACCTGGTAATGTCGCCGAGTGCTTCAGAGCCTTGGGGTTGGGTGGTAAAAAATGGGCTCCACTGCTTTGCATACTGTTGAATGATATTGTAATGGTAGTTTTCATCAAATGCCATTGGGTAGCGAGCAGTAAATACAAGCCAAATAGCACTAATAAAAAAAGTACCCGCAATTATATAAAAGAACGTATCCGTCCTTAAGAAGTTGATCCACTTCTGAGATAGTTTCTTCACGTTCATATCTTGAAACATAATACCATTAGTTGCTGAATATACCCTGATTTTATAATTTCCGTACTTTAACCGTATACTTATAACTAATGAAGAAACTACGCGTTTTTCTTAGCGTCATAATACTACTACTAACACTAGTGGTTTTTGCACGCTACATTCAAGTGCATCCAGAAATAATTACTGGACTCAGAAACACTCGCCTTATATATGTGCTGCTTGTTATGATTTTATATCTTGGAATTATAGGTAGTCTTTCTATCGTAAATACAATTTCTGTAAGACTATGCGGTAAAACAATTTCTAAGCGAGAGAGCTTCAACCTTACAAGTACATCATCAATCGCTAATTTTTTTGGCCCGCTACAAAGCGGCGTCGGAATTCGAGCGCTCTATTTTAAAGCAAAACTTGCCATTCCTATTAAGCAGTATGGCTTGGTTTCACTCTATTACTATGGGTTGTACGCATTTTTTAGCGGTGTATTTTTACTGTTTGGCAGTGCCCAGTTTCGTGTGCCACTGCTACTTGCTCTTGTAGTTGGAGCTTGCCTGACGGCATTTTACATTCATACAAAACGCGCTTCGACAGAGGGTCAGAAATCTCATATATCTGTTGAACTACTTTTAAAACTTACCGCTACAGTACTGCTTCAACTATCACTTATTACCTCGATATATTACGTGGAACTTCTGGCACTAGGAAAGCATGTTTCATTTGGCCAAATTGTAAGTTACAGCGGAGCCGCAAATTTTTCATTGTTCGTAGCCATTACTCCTGGTGCTATTGGTATCAGAGAGGCATTCTTGGTTTTTTCTCAGAACCTTCACCATATCAGCCGAGACACAGTTATTTCGGCTAATATCCTCGATAGGGGAATCTATGTGGTATTTCTTATCATATTGTTTCTGTGGCTTGTCGCTACGCATACGCGAGTTAAGCTTAAAGCCCGTCAAACAAGAAATCAGCCCTAAACCTGTTATAATTAACAGGTTGATTCTTGTAAGAATCTCCTAAATATATTTATGGCAGAAAAAGCATTTCAACCTAGACAACCCTATACACGCGACCGTTCAAAACGACCGCGAAAATCTGTGCATAACAGTAAACTCCCATACTTCCTTGCGCGCCTCCCGATCGTGCAAAAATTTAGCAGAATGACCAGAAAAAGAAAAATTACGTTAGTCGCCTGGACAGGTGGTTCGGTTTTAGTACTGCTCACGCTGTTTACTACAATATATTTTGCAAATACTCTCGGTAGCAAAGAACGCATTATGAACCGAAATAAAACCGGTGTAACGCTTCTAGACCAGAACGATAAAGTTTTTTATACCTTCTATAACGCGCATTCCAACACCTATATACCGCTCGACAAAATTGCTGATCCTGCAAAAAAAGCTGTAATTGCTTCTGAAGATAAAGATTTTTACAAACATGCCGGATTTTCAGCCAGAGGCATAGCAAACGCTCTGTGGCAGAACATTCGACCCAATGGACTAGACAACGGTGGCTCTACGCTAACTCAGCAACTTGTTAAAACTGCATTACTTTCGGAAGAACGAAGTTACGTACGAAAATACCAAGAACTGGTGCTTTCAGTTGAAATTGAACGACGCTATTCTAAAGATGAAATTTTGGAAATGTATCTAAATTCAGTCTACTTTGGCGAAGGTGCGTTTGGCATTGAAGATGCGTCGCAGGTATATTTTGGAAAATCAGCACAGACACTTTCTAATGCAGAGGCAAGTCTGCTTATTGGCCTGTTGCCAGCACCATCTGCATATTCGCCAATTAGCGGTGACCCGGTGAAGGCCAAAACGCGGCAAACATATGTGTTAAACAGAATGCAGGAAGAAAAGTCTATTACTGAAGCTGACGAAGCTTTGGCACTTGCTACACCGCTTTCGTATACAGGTAAGAAGTCAGATCTCGAACTGCGAGCTCCACACTTTGCGTTAATGGTAAAGGAAGACTTAGAAAAACGCTACGGAGAAGAACGTATCGCGCGGTCTGGCTATGTAGTAAAGACTACCCTTAACCTTGACTGGCAAACAAAAGCTGAGGCAGCTGTGGCAAGCCAGGTAGATAAACTTGCCAGAAGCAATGTCACCAACGGAAGCGCTGTGGTGATTGATCCCAAAACAGGTGAAGTACGCGCGTTAGTAGGCAGTAAAGATTGGAATAACGAGGTGTTTGGCAAGTTTAATATTGCTACTACCACCAGACAACCAGGTTCTTCTTTTAAACCAATAGTCTACAGTTCTGGAATAGAAAATAAAGTATTCTCAGCAGCCAGTATCTTTGAAGACAAAGCAACAGATTTTGGCGGTTATGCTCCAAAAAACTATGACTTAAAGTACCGTGGAGATGTGACACTTCGAAGAGCGCTAGCAAATTCATTAAACGTACCAGCTGTTTCGGCGCTTCAAAAGACTGGCATTACCCGCGCAGTAAAAACAGCCGAAGATCTTGGGATAACCACGCTCGGAGACAAAAATCTTGACCTTACCATGGCGCTTGGTTCAGCACCTGCAAACTTAACTGAAATGACCAATGCCTACGCCACCTATGCAAATAGTGGTAAGCATAATGATATTACGCTAATTTCTACAATCACCAATAAAGACAAGAAGACATTGTTTACCTATAAGCCAAAAAACAAACAGGCTATTAGCGCACAGACTTCGTATATTATGTCTTCCATACTTTCAGACAATACCGCACGAAGCGAACTATTTGGTAGCAGCCTTAATCTTACGAGAAGCCGGCCAGCGGCTGTAAAAACAGGTACCACAGAAGATTACCGTGATGCTTGGACAATAGGATACACACCGAGTCTTACAGTAGGTGTATGGATAGGCAATAACGACAATACACAGATGACTAGAGTTGCTGGTTCAAGTGGTGCCGCACCTATATGGAAGAATCTTATGCAACAAATTCTTTCAACTAGCCCGGCAGAAAAGTTTGCCGTGCCCGCAGGGTTAACGCAAAGATCCATCTGCCGTTCAAACGGTGCGCTCGCGCAGACCAACAGCTCAAACACAATGACTGAATACTTTATACCCGGAACACTACCAACCACAAAATGTAATGAGGCTAAAAAAGTAGAACAAACACCTGTTGTGAAGCCAGAAGAAGAAGATAATTCAGAAACACAACAAAATTCTAATTCTAACAACGGTAATAATGGCAATTCTTCAGGAGGTGGTGGTACACAGAATAATCCTGGTAATGACAATGAAGAAACGCCAACAAACCCTATCGGGCCAATACTAGGCAACTAATCTGCTTTTTTAAGCTGTTTTATAAACTGTTTTTTATGAACAAATCTTTTTTGGGCTTCGTGTATTGAAGATTCAATTGAATCGAGATAGCGAAAGAACACTGCACCTGCTTTAAATTTCTTGGTTTTACTAAACGAACGTTTAGATAATTCCACATGCCTAAGCACCGTACGCGCACTTTCTTCAAACCCTCGGTTCCAGAAATATGATTTTAATAATGCGCTTAGTTCAAAGTGAGAATACGCCCCAGGCGCAATCTTTGCATCGCGCAACATACATGAAAGCACATACGTGCAGTGACCATTTTTAATATCTTCAACCCAATCATGTATATCGTCGTTTAACTGACGTGCAACAAGGTAATGGTGCAAGGCTTGGCGAAGATGCTGGTGCTGTTCGTGTGTATAGTTATATTGCTTTGCTAAACAAAGCGGCGCCACAATATGACCTGCCGCACGATTCGAAAGAATCGATAGATCATCGTAATTTGGAATTTTAGATATAAAGATTATACTACCAGTTACTTTAAAACGAGTGTTTTCCAGCTCCCAGGCATTTGCCTGATCCATACAGTCAAACAAAAATTCCATAAGAGAATGCTGTTCGTCCAACTTAAAAACACTCGTCAGCAAAGTCACTGATTTTCTCATTGCACAATTTGCTACTGGTAGATATTCAACTTGACCTTCCTGGTCAATAAAATCGTCGTACAAAGTATACGCAGCCCAGCAAAATACATTGGCAGCGCCAAGTATATCTAGGTCGTTATTTTGAAACAATACTTCTGTTTCTTGAAGCGCATCAACGAAGTTATGAGCAAATAATGAAATTTCGCCGTTTCTATCTGCATTCATAATTTTGGCATTTATGTTTAGAAGATACGTTTTTAGTGGCTCGCTATAGCTAGCTGATTCTTCCTTCACAATTTTATATATCTGATCTGAGTAACCATTACTGCTTGGTTTTAACGTAGCGCATTTATGGTTTTTTATATACTTTTCTTTCCATAGCACGGCAACTGTAGAAATTGCACTAGAATTTCTGGGTAGCGGTGATGTTATAAAAAGTGATTCATCTCTTTCGTTCATTTTTAGCAGTATGCAGTCTAATAGCTCGCCGTGTTCAGGTTCTAACAGATACAGCTTTTTAATGAGTTGTTTTATGCATTCGTGGTCGGCATTTTTAAGTTGCGAAGCAAAGTAAAGAACAATTGATCTATCTGAACTATTTTTTAAAAACGTATCTTCTTTTAACTGCGCTCTTATGTATTCGTCAAGATTTCGAAGTTCAACATTCTGAGACTCTAAAAACAATGCTATGAATACATTAGAAACAAGGTCTACTTTGCTATTTTTACTAGCATATGGACCACCTATCACAACCTCAGACAGCGTCAGTAATGTTATCAGCTTGGCAAGAATGCCGCCTTCCATAAAAGTTGCATCGTGTTTTGTAAGTATAAATGCCGTACTAAATACCTCTGATAGATTTCCAGACTTGAATGCACTTTCAAATTTGTTTTTAAGTTTTTTAACAACCTCTACTTGCACGTCTGAAAGAATTTGGGCATCGTCTAAAAAGGAAGCTACTGTAACGAGCTGAGTTAAATCGCACGATTCACTTGTAAGGTGCTTGGTTATACTTTGTCCAACAGAAGCGTTACGCTTCTGGCTTAACACTGCGAGCCGCCTTTGGAATCGTAAGTATAAATTCAGTGTGAAAGCCGGTCTCGCTTATAGCAATCGAGCCTTTAAAATGCGTTTCTAGCATCTGTTTGGCAATAAATAGCCCAATGCCCATTCCGTCATCTTTAGTGCTATAAAACGGCTTAAAAAGCTTTTGGCGTTCTTGTTTTGGAATCCCAATACCCCAATCTTGCACGCGTATTTCTATTGTCCCGCGTATATCTTTTATGGTAATGAGAATTCTTCGGTCACCATTTTCCAG
>DLGX01000011.1:0-26868 GCA_002482925.1 Candidatus Saccharibacteria bacterium UBA7683 | reverse complement strand
CACAGAAAAACGCACAACATGACTACTGCCCTGAAGCTGGGAACGAACCTGGTCAACCATTCTATCGAGGTAAAATATACTCTGCTTTGCTCTTTTAATAGCCTGCGAATGCTGGCTTTTGTTTAAATCTTCTATATCTAGCGTCAAAACAGTTAAGTGATTGGCTAAATCGTGCAGTAAGGCGGTACTAAGCTGTCCCAGTTCGGCGAACCTATACAGTTGCTGCATTTCTTTCAGCTGGGCTGCTCTGAGCTTTTCAGTACGTTCTTTTAGCCTGACCGCTAGTAGCCGTTTTTCTTCTTGCAAGGCTACTTCAGCCGTGAGCGCTTTATCAAGCGAGTGTTCCATTTGTCGCCCAGAAAGCCAAGAAACTAACGCTAGAATTAAAAACGCTACTCCGAAACCCGCAACATCGCCATAGCCAGGTTCTATCATTACAGGAGATCTATCTGGATGTATTATTTGTAAGCTCACTAATGTCTGGACCACTGTAAGCAATGCGATCGTTACACCCGCTACAACAAGTGCATACTGCGAACCGAGCGTTACGCCTGCTAGCACTATAGTGAACCCAAACATTAAAAGACCAAATGGAGCGGTAATACTCCATAGTATTACTACCGTTGTTGCGATAAAGCCATACGCTACCAGAAGCATTGCGGTTGTAAGTCGAGGATACCCTTTCTTCAAAAGAAAAAACGCCGCGCCAATGTAACACAGTAGTAGTAGAGCAATCCCAATTCTGCCGAGAACATAGGTGTTATGGAGTAGAGCAAAGCTAATAAAAAGAAGTATCACTATTAGGCTTAGAAATACGAACGATCCAATAAGAAGTATCCTCAGTACTGATGTTGCATTCTGCGTGGTACTGCTAAGCTCGGAATCAACCTTGGGAACTTTAAAAAAACGAAAGAATGAGCCCTTCGCTTGAAGCAACTTTTTTGAATGTTGAATGTGCGGTATAGGGCTCATTTATATCTTCCATTATCTATTCTTCGTTAAACCAAGGGGACCCCGCTGTTAGCTCTTCGACTAACTGCGCTTCCACTGATTCAACTTCTCGAGCACTTACGTCGGTAAGTACTGTTTGTAATGTTACGTTCATTATACCAACCTTTCTTATACGTTATTCTGAGCTATCGTCGACCATGTATCCGATACCGTAAGCAGTTTTAATTAGTGGGGTTGCAAACGGGCGGTCTACTTTGTCTCGCAAGTGCTTAATGTGTACATCGATTGTATTGTTCCAGCTTTCTTTCCCAGATTCCCACACATTGTTCATGATCATTTCGCGACTTACTGCACGGCCTTTGTTAGAAATAAGATATTCAAGTATGTCATATTCTTTGCGGCGTAAATCTATTTTTTCAGGTCCACGATGTACTTCACGTCGAATCGTATCTATAGTGACATCTTTAAAAGTAATAATTTTTTGAGCAATCTCCGTACCGAATCTTCTTGAAAGTGCCAGCACACGAGCTTTTAGTTCTTCAGAATTAAATGGCTTAGTAAGGTAGTCGTCTGCACCGCTTCGAAGTAATGAGACCCGTGAATCTACGTTGTCTGTTCCGGTAAGAACTAGAATCGGCGTGTTGTTACCGCTCGTTCTGAGAGCCTTACACACATCGAGCCCGCTTTTGTCTGGCAATCCAAGGTCTAAAATTATTACGGTATATTCACTTTGTGTGGCTTTATGCATGCCCACATCAGCTGTGTTTGCAACTTCTACAACATACTCTTCATGTAGCTGCCTTTTAAGGGAACGGGCGATAGTTTTGTTGTCTTCAATTATGAGTATTTTCATTTTTAATAACGGCTTCCTGTTTAAATATTACAACAGAATAATTAAATAAAGATTAAATATTGCACTTTTCTATTCATTACTTAAAAATAATGCTCTCTTTAGGCAAATATGTGAGCTATTTCACAGCATTACCAGATAGCTAACGCTATACTGTAAGTACTCTCTTAAAAGAGTAAAAACGTAGCATAATAAGCTTATTTCACCACAAATAGCGAAGTAGGAGGACTTATGAGTTACAGACCTTTTAAAAAACAAAGTAAGAAAGTTGACCTTGCGAAGATACAAGATTACGATCTTTACTTCGAAGAAGTACCCCCAGCAGCTCTCTACAAATTACGACGTACTTTTAGCCGAAACATGCGAAAACTTAAAACCGCATAGCCAAACCCTAAACATAATAAGACACACTCATTCAGTGTGTCTTATTTTGTAAAAGTTAATGTAAATCTAATTAAAAAAACCTTTTACATTTAAACCACAAGCAGTATAATGTTACGTAGTTATGTGAGTACTGGCGTCAGCCTTTTTACCCACAAACTTATAACAATGAGGTTACACACACTAGTCGAATTTTACGATTAAGCGTCCCTGACTTTCAAACTACAAGTTTCCTAGATTACAAAGATCTCAACGTAACGGCAGAGAACTTTTCTGAGAAGCTTAAAACTCCAAAGCCCGTTCATCAATTCACTAATTGATGTATTTCTTAAATCTTAAATTTTGAAACGGAGTGTAGTATGGAACGAATTATTGTAGGCAAAGAAGTAACTGTTAACAGCGTGTATTTTAACAACAAGAAGGATCTTGAAACCTTTCCAAAAGAAATGGAATTTGAAGGTGAAACCTATATGTTTTTAAACAACGGCTGGAGATACTTGGTACATAAAGGCCAAGAAGTTGTGCGAGTATTTAGCGTAACCGATGGCAAAGCGGATTTTCGTTTGAAGCTGGACCCCTCAGAAAGTCACTGGACACTACTAGACATTAAGCCACTCGCACACGCATAGAACTCGCTACGTTAAAAAACGACCTTTTAAACAGGTCGTTTTTTATTTTTCTGGAACTTCGCGTTCTTTTTTCACAAGTGAAAGCAGGCGGTTAGGAATAGGACGGCAGCCACATTGCTTTTGGTGTTTTTGGTGCCATTTAAGTTTTTCGCGGTCAGTCGCGTCTTGTGGCATTTTGTGCCTATCATGCCATCGTTTGTTCATAAACTTAAGTATAACAGGTAGTCGTTTAAACCGAGCTTTGTTGATAAGTAATTTTTTATAAATTTCAAGTCGCGACATTATTTTAAATTCATCTACACTAGGTGAAGATAATTAAAAAAGGGTACAAAACTACATGAAGCTTACACTCTACATGTTTAAACCGCATGTTCTGAAATTCTCTCAGTGCCTAAAACCACAGTCAGAATCAAGAAAATATAAAAATATTACTGCACTCTCACTACGCGAAAGCGATCCTGATATTCGAATCTACGCCGTAGAAAAAGAAGCCAAAATGCCAAGCTGGTCAAATTTTGTAGCTGGAATTGCCGAAAGTAAAGAACTAGAAGCCATGAAGAGCCAGTCTGCTTCAGCACTAATTTTATTCAGAGTAGAAACCGTAGATGGCCCCCGTATTTTTGCCGCCAGCTATGGTTCTGCGTTTAGCCTGATAGAAACTTCGTTGATTGAATCTAATTTTGGCTTAAAAACCACAATAAACGCAATTTCGCCAAATAAAATTAAGAATATTGATTATAAAAACCTTAGTTCGCGGTCCGTAGGCAAAAGCGAAAGTGCCAAAAAAGCCGCTTCCATTGCTAAGTTTTCGTTTGAACATGAAAGCGAAATCTTAAAGTCTATCACCGGTACATCGCTCGACCATGATCTTGGTTTTAGTATTAGTGGCGGTGCAAGTTTAAAAATTACCATAAAAGATCTCCAGCCAGAACAACTTAGTACCGTCGCGCAAAAAGCCTATGACAAATATATGCTCGACACTTATAAAGAACACTTTGACTTTATCGATCACTTTGAACCAGTAAAAGACGTTGCGTTAGTAGCGGAACTTGATAATGAGCTACTATTAGCACTTGGGCAAGCAACGCCGCCAGCTCGGCTATTTTTAGCATATCCTGATCAAATCTCAGCCAATGAATGCAGTTATTTTAAGTTAACTGTTAGTAACACTAATGAAAACTTCGATGACATAGAAGTAGATTCGCTTCACAAGTTTTTACTAGGCAATGCTTCAACGCTTGATATTGATACGCTTAGGTCAGATGCGTATGTAACTGGACTCGACGACAATGAAGAATCTATGACACCGCGAAAAAGTATCTACAGTTTACTTTCATTCGAACTCAATCTTAACGATGATCTCTACGTGCTCTCAGATTCTAAGTGGTACAAAATCGGCAAAGACTTTTTGAACAACTTAAATAACTGGGTGCAAGAAAATGTTTCCAACTCTGAACTAAAGGTAAGAACCTGGTTCAGTACGCAGACAGAATGGGATTACAGTGAACTGTATCAAGACGACAAAGATTATGTGGTACTAAGCAGAAAAAGCTTCCGCGCCAAACGTCACGGTGATCTTTTTATGTCAGATTTGTACCATAAGCCATCAAACAGCTTGATATATCTTAAAAAATTATCTGCTGCTTCGTCGCTGAGCACTCAACTTGAACAAGCGGTGAGCACTGCTGATCTTCTACGAGAAGATGATCCTCAGGCCTGGAAGTTCTTACTTGAAAACCTCAACCAAAAGTGGCCAGAACTCAGCAAAGAAACAGTGGCAAAAACACTCAGCGTTACATTTTTGATTAGCGATAATCGTACACTGCCAGAAGAACTACCTGTTTTTGACAAAGTCGGCCTTAAAAAGTCGATTAAGGCTCTGAAGAAACTACAAATTTCTGCTTCAATACTTCCACTAGCAATCGGCCTTAAAGATTAGTAGTTAAGGCGGTTAAAATAAACAATGCTCTGTGATAAAATACACAGATAAGCTATTCATATTCTAAGGAGTCACAGTGGATAAAACTAAGTACGTAATTCAGGCAAAGAACCTGAAGAAGTCATATGGGGCCAATAAGGTTCTAAAGGGCATCAATATTAACGTAGAACGCGGCACCATGTTGGCACTGCTTGGCCCTAACGGAGCAGGAAAAACCACTACCGTTCGAATTTTAAGTACGCTGCTTAATTTTGACAGTGGAACTGTTAAGGTAGAGGGTCACGATATTAAAACAGATGCTGACAAAGTGCGCTCAGTAATTGGTCTTACTGGTCAATCAGCCGCTGTAGACGAGCTTCTCACAGGTCGTGAAAATCTGATTATGATGGGTCGCCTGTATCGACTTACCGCTAAAAGCGGTAAAGCACGTGCTGACGAACTACTACAAGAATTCGACCTTGTAGAAGCAGCAAATCGTCCAGCAAAAACCTATTCAGGTGGCATGCGAAGACGCCTAGATCTTGCAGTAAGCCTTATTGCAACTCCGCCAGTAATCTTTTTAGATGAACCAACTACTGGCCTTGACCCGCGTTCACGCCTAGCAATGTGGGAAATCATTCGAAAACTCATGGACAGAGGTACTACAATACTACTTACCACCCAGTACTTAGAAGAAGCTGATCAATTAGCAGATCAAATTGTAGTAATAGATGGCGGAAAGGTAATTGCCGAAGGTACCGCCAAACAACTAAAGAGTAAGATTGGCAACGACCGTCTTGAATTGAACTTTGCAGATACTAAAAATCTCGAAGCCGCAGTAAAAGTACTCGGCAAAAATGTAACCGAAACCGATGAAAAAGAATACTCGGTTTCAGTTGCAATAAAAGATACCAATAAAGATGTGAGAAACACGCTCGATATTCTTGCAAAAGAAAAAATCGCTATTACGTCAATGACCGTGCATAAACCAACACTCGACGATGTTTTCTTATCACTTACCGGCAAGCAAAAACCGACTAAAACTACAAAGAAAGGGGCAAAGTAATGGCCGTTGAACTAGTATTTGAAAAGAAACCGCGCATACTACTTGCAGTTCAAGATTCGTTTATTATGATCAAGCGAAGTAGCACGCATATTATTCGCAACACCGATCAGCTATTAGGAACCTTTTTCCAACCAATTATGTTCTTGGTATTGTTTGCATCAGTATTTGGCGGAGCGATATCTTTAGCTCTTCCTAAAGGTGTAACGTATCTAAACTTTTTAATGGCGGGAATAATTGTACAAACCGTGGCGTTTGGTTCAACAACTACTGCGCTTGCAGTCTGTAACGATCTTCAAAAAGGCATCGTGGATAGGTTCCGGTCACTTCCAATGAACAACCTTGCTGTAGTAACAGGGCACATTGTTTCAGACTTATTTAGAAACACTATTTCTACCATAGTTATGTTACTTGCGGGCTTAGTAATTGGGTTTCGCTCAAGTGCAAGCCTCCTTGACTGGGTTGCGATCACCGGAATATTACTGCTCTTTACCTTTGCGTTTTCGTGGCTTGCTGCAATTGTAGGTATATTCGCAAAGAGCGTAGAAGCAGTACAGTGGCTAACATTCATTATAATATTCCCGCTTACCTTTGCCAGTAGCGCATTTACCCCTCCCGAAGTTATGGGAAAATACCTTCGCTTCTTTGCAAGCAACCAGCCGATAACCCATGTTATTGAAGCAGTGCGTTCACTAATGCTCGGTATGCCGGTAGGTAATCATGTATGGCTAGCTGTAATTTGGAGTATTGGAATTTTAGCAGTGGCTATTCCAACTGCTTCATTACTCTATAGTCGCAAAACTTCTTAATACACCCGCTTTGCATTATTAATGAGCATGCTATAATACCCATTAATATGAATCACGTACTTAAGGCTCAGCAGTTTACACCAAAACTGATGAGTCTTATTTTTAATCGTGCAGCTGAGCTTGAAGTCATCATGCATGACAAACAAAGACACGAAAAGTTAGGTGATTTACTCAGCAGCGAAATGCTGTTCACCATATTTTACGAACCATCCACCCGAACCAGAATGTCATTTGCTGCAGCCGGCCAACATCTCGGCATGCAAGTAATTGGTACTGAAAACGCCCGTGAATTTTCTTCAGCTATAAAAGGTGAGACCCTAGAAGATAGTATTCGCGTACTATGTCAATACCAGCCAAGCGCAATTGTGCTGCGCCACCATGAAAACCATGCAGCAGAACGAGCCGCTAAAGTAAGTAAAGTGCCGATAATAAACGCAGGTGACGGAGCAGGGCAGCACCCAACCCAGGCGCTGCTTGATATGTACACCATTAAAAAAGAACTTGGTCGCACTGAAGACTTAAATGTAATAATTGGCGGCGATTTACTGCACGGCAGAACAGCTCGGTCGCTTTCATACCTACTTGCAAAGTATTCGGGCAACACCATTACCTATGTTTCGCCAAAAGAACTTAAAATTGGAAACGATATAAAAGCCCATTTAACAAAACGTGGCGTGAAGTTTATAGAAACTGAAGATCTTGAATCGGTGCTGCCAGATGCAGATGTAGTATATTGGACCAGAATTCAAAAAGAACGCTTTGAAGGTGAAGCAGTTATAGAAAATTCGTACCATATTTCTAAAAAACATCTAAAATTAATGAAGAAGAAATCAATAATAATGCACCCGCTTCCACGTGTAGATGAAATTTCTACCGAAGTAGATGACGATCCACGAGCAGTTTATATAGAACAAGCAGGCAACGGCATGTACGTCCGCATGGCACTTATTGAATGGGTATTAGGGTACTTATGCACCACCTCAAGCGATCAGTAAGTTTATTAGCTTATGTATATGTTTTAAAGATTCATTAGAACGATGCGAGTTAAAATTATGTTGGGCGTTGATGACGTCTATACAGAGACGACTAATATAACCACAGACTAAAGCTACTTCTTCGCTTTTATTAAAATCATCAAGAAACGGTCTGGCAGTTTTTTGCATAGCATTAACAGATCGGTACTTTTGATTAGTAAGAACATCAATGTCGGCAATAATAAATCCCATTTGATAACTAAGACTTACCTTACTAGAAAAGTGATCTAAGTCTACCAGATGCACACCTGTCGAATCTTCGGTAAAGTTGCTTGCTACCGGATCATCGATTCCGAATCCAGCACTACACTTAAATGCTGATTCTTCAATATATTTAATAAGCGACTGGACATACTCATCTTCAAATATTTCGTAAAATGACTGAATATACCGAGGTACTTTGAAGATTTCCTGCACTGTATTTTCATTATGAATATCCCTGAGAGTACTGAGAATCTTTGGCACACTTTCAGCAGATGGTTCAAGCGTTCTTCCAAGATATGTAACAACTAAGACAGGGTTCTTTCTATCAATAGCTAGAATCTTGCCTACATATTTTGAAGGTATCTGTGTAAATGCATCGATTGTTTTTTCAAATAGGTTAGTGTACTTTTTTCCAAAGTGCATTTCTACACTTGAAGTTTCATTTTCGGTAACTAAAAACACCTGTTTGCGATCTAAGGTCTTATTATTACGATGCTCTCGATCGTTCATTCTTTGCCGTGACATAGTTTAAGTGTACTTTAAGAAAGTAAAAACGAAAGGTTTTCGAAACAAACTGCATGTTAAAATAAGGCTATAATGGAAAAACATCGAATTTATACTATGAGTTTTGCAAGTGTGTACCCGCTGTATATTACTAAAGCTGAGCGAAAAGGACGTACCAAGACCGAAGTTGATGAAATTATTACTTGGCTTACTGGGTATAGTAATGCGGATTTAAAAAAAGTTCTTGAAGATCAGACAGATTTTGAAACATTTTTTGCTAATGCACCCAAGTTAAATCCTGCAAGGAAACTAATTACAGGTTTCATCTGTGGAATTCGCGTAGAAGACATTAAAGAACCAATCATGCAGGAAATTCGCTACCTCGACAAACTAGTCGATGAGCTCGCCAAGGGAAAAGCTATGGAAAAGATTTTACGCTCAGTGCAAAGCTAAATTCCGGTTCGTCTTATTTTGAATAGTTAAACTAGTTGTAATACACAAGCACAATCGATACAATTAGCATAATTACTTTAGTGAAGAGGGGAACATGCGTATAACCGCAGGGGATATTCTAAAGACTGCGATACTGGCCACATTTTCTGTGGTTGTGTTTGCACTGAGTCCTGCGGTACATGCTCTGAGCACGAACGGCGTTTCGCCATTTCAAGCTACAAGCTCATTACCGCTTGCAACCTCAGATTTAACATCTGCCGTCTACAATGACTATATATACCAGCTAGGCGGGGCGAGTACCCAAGGAGGTTCAAGCGTTACTGTAAACTTTGCGCATATCAATTCTGATGGCACAATTGGCGAATGGGCTGCAACTACGCCGTTACCAAATGCAGTCTATGATTCAAGCACCGTAATTCACAACGGATATATTTATCAAGTAGGTGGTGCACCCAATGGCGGCAACGGCTCTTCAAGTACCATTTATTACGCCCCGCTTAATAGTGACGGTACCGTTGGTACATGGAACACCACCACTTCTTTACCGCAACAATTGGTTGGTCATTCTACCGTAGTTAATAACGATTATATGTACGTGATTGGCGGAATGGATACCACTGCTGGTCTTTCAAATAAAATCTACTACGCACCCATAAACGTTAATGGAACCATAGGTTCCTGGACTAACGGTGGAACTGTGCCAGATTACAGTCTTGAAGGAACAGCAGTTGTTAATAATAATCGTGTGTACGTAGCAGGTGGAATTGGAAGCGGCTTTAGCCCTCTAGCGGATGTATTTATTGGAAACCTTAACATTGATGGTTCGGTAAGCTCGTGGGCTGTTTCATCTAATCCGATGCCTACAGCTGTCGTGAGTGGTAGTTCGGTTGTTAACAACAACTATATATATGTACTAGGTGGCGGTGCGAGCCTTGGGGCCGTAGGCGATAGTATTTATTACGCAGAGATACTGAACGACGGCACTATAGATACTTGGCAAACTTCTTCAACAACTTTGCCAAACCCGGTTGAAAAAAGCAGCAGTGTGGTTAATAACGGCTACGTATATAGTGTGGGCGGCTACAGCAACGGACATATAGACGACGTGCAGTTTGCTCAGTTTATAACGCCAGCAAACGCTGATTCAGACGAAGACGGTATTCTTGACACTGAAGAAAATGACGGCCCAAATAACGGCGATGCCAACAGTGACAGTACAGCTGATGTCAATCAAGCAAATGTTGCAAGTTTTATTAACCCACTTACCGAAGAATACCAAGTTATCGCCACAGACTGCGAAAGAGTCTACAGCGTTCAAGTAGGAGGGGAGTCTAGCGAATCGGCCGATGCTGGATTCGACTACCCAATGGGCATAAGCGGTTTTAGAATAGACTGCGCTACCCCTGGAACTACTGCGAATATTACGCAAATGTTCTTTGGCAACTCCGGCAGTTCAAACTACGTGCTTAGAAAATGGGACAACGGACAGTACACGACCATTAACGGCTACCAACTCAGCGGAGAGTTAATCGATGATCAGGTGGTATTTAGAGTAGATTACCAAATTACTGATGGCCAAGAATACGACGAAGACCAAACAGAAAACGGTGTAATAGTAGATCCAGCAGGCCTAGGTTTACCTGTGGTTGCCACAAATGCATTGAGCTCGAGTTCAACCACTACCGACTCAAGTAGCCTTGCTGAAACAGGTGAGAACATCAATCTTGCTTATGTGGCTATCTCAATTTTGATTGGTCTACCAGTAGTAGTATTTGTGCTTAGACAAAAATATCTTAGCTAAATCTTTATCTACGAGCTACAAGTATGTCAAAAAGGTTAGTTCACTCAGTACCATAGCTGAAGCAATTAATAGCTAGAGTACTCGAACTTGCAATAATACTATACGTCCATCATAGAATATTGACGATTATTTAACTTATTAGTATAATATGCTAAATGAACGTACTTGATCAGTATAGATTACAAGCCACACCCGATGATATCGAAAGAGCCCATGTTCTTAAAGGTGCTATTCTCGATGAAATCAATTCCTTACCCAATGGTCGTATGACATATGGTACATTTACTGAAAGAAGCATGTATGGTTACGGAGAAGACGCGCCAGGCTTTTACACGCAATCTAATTTTACTCCAAATAACACCGACGGGAGAGCAGTGGATAGTTTTGGCACAATGGTAGCATATCCAGGCACTGGTGCGGCTGTAGGTGAAATTGTTGCGATAGAAACTGGCGAGCTACTGAGTAATAACCCTCTAACAGTTATCGAGGTTGGCGGCGGAGATGGAACCATGATGCTTAATCTTCTTTCAGGTGCATCTAAAATTATGCGCGCCGATCGCATCAATAATCCAATTCGACCAATAATGATCGATAAAACTGCCCAGTTACTTGATCGCCAGAAAGCACAAGTTGAAAGAGCGCGTGCAAGCAATAATCGAATAGCTGACCCTGTATTCGTACACAGCAGCATTGAAGACCTAGACTTTGCACCCCAGAATGTGGGCGCGGTAGTTACAAACGAACTCCTTGATATGCTACCTTTTGAAGTTGCAGCTCAACTTGGTGAACCAAAACCCGGATTAATGTATGTTGGTGCTTCTGACGGCGAACTAGACTTCGTGTATGATACTGCGACAGAAGATCTTGCCGATCAGGCCGCAGAAACTTTGCGTACTTATCCTAATGCCACTACCAAGCCATTTCAACCTGAGCTTGTACCAACGCTCGAAAAACTCTCTGGCCTTATACTGAAGGGCGTGGTGATTACTATGGACTACGGACCAAATGCAGGAACAGATGTACAAGTTATGCGAGGTCACGTTAGCGTTACCCAATACGATCAATTGAGGTATCCTGGGCTCTTCGATATTTCGGTTATACCAGACTGGAACAAGGTGACACAATGGGGTGTACGAAAGTTTGGAGTAAAGAACGTCGAATCTGAACGAATGGATGAATTCATTGCAAGCTCAGAAAGCTACGCTGACCCATACAGAATTGTTTCTAATGCTATGAGAAAGGGCGCGGCAGCACAGGGGAAAGAGCAGGAAATGAGAAGGATGATTCAACTTATGTCGAGTAGCTACAGGGTGGTACTTTTTAGAAAATAGCATGACAAAGTATCACGCTTGTTTGGCGAGATTGTTTTGCTGTTGCTATTAACTATCTTTGAGTTCGGTGCCAGTGAGATGTGGGCGGAGGAGTATGTTTATGGTCATATTGGTCCTAGAGCCGATCAAGTTGCTCTATTTCTTCAGTAGTTAGCTGTAAATTAAGCGCTTCCAAATTCTCGTCGATGTGTTCTTTTTTTGTAGCTTTAGGGATAGGGAGCGCGCCCTTTGCTAATAACCAAGAAATTGCTACTTGGGCGGAAGTAGCATCATTCGACTTTGCAATTTGCTGAATAGTTTCATTATGTAGAACCTCCTGACGTTCAACTGGGCGGTATGCAACTATCGCAATGTCATTTTCTTGGCAAAACTTTACAAAGGTTTCGTCAGCCTCATCCTTGTACAGTGCATTGTAGTGCACCTGATTAGCAACAAGGGTGTGCCTACTGAGTTCCATTGCTCGTTGCATCT
This sequence comes from Candidatus Saccharibacteria bacterium UBA7683, assembly GCA_002482925.1. GTDB lineage: Bacteria > Patescibacteriota > Saccharimonadia > Saccharimonadales > UBA7683 > UBA7683. Next base: position 14,469 of record DLGX01000011.1, on the reverse strand, counting down.
GCTCAACCGTGAAGTTACTGACAGCAAATCCTCTTACGATTCCTTCATCAATAAGTTCATCAATCTGTGGGATTGCTTCTTCCCAAGGCGCATCTTCCCACGGTGCGTGTATGTACAATAAATCTAGATAATCAGTACCCAGCTTCTTGAGCATCTTTTCCACTGTACCGCGTACCGTACCCGTAGACACACTGGTTTTCCAAAGTTTATCGGCAACAAATAAATCCGTACGATTCAATCCAGCAATTGCTCGTCCAACAACTTCATCAGTATAAAAGCCACCATACATTTCAGCACAATCAATATGATTTTGGCCCTGGGTGATTGAGTAACGAATTGCCTCGATCTCTTCCTCTTCGTTACCATATACAGGCTCGACACCCCTGTACTTACTGTCTGCATTTGCAGTGTTATTAAAACTACTAATGCCCCATGTACCGATTCCTATTGGATGAACTGCCTTGTTGGATTTAGTTTTCATACTTTCACTATATCAAATAACTGTAGGTAGAATGTATAATACCCCTTAATGAACTGGTTTATTCTAACCATTTTGGCAATTATATTTCGCGCTATTCTTGGTCTTGCTCAAAAGTTACTCAGCAATAAGGTTAAAATTTCCTCACAATCCCAAGCCATATTGCTCACCACTGGAGCAGGTTTTCTGTCGCTTTTCATAAGCCCATTTGTTGGAGGTATCCACTTTGAAGGACTTAGCGCGGTTTGGGGGATAGTCTTACTAATGGTCATCTCGCAAGCATTCGGTAACATACTATGGTTTAAAGGGCTTGAAAAATTAGATGCCAGCACAGCACAGATAGCTTTTGCCAGCATTCTTGTCTGGAGCACCCTGTTATCTGCGTTATTCCTTCAAAGCCGTTTCACTATGCAACAATTCGTTGGAATTACGATATTACTTATTGCAATTCTTACTGTCCAATACACACGAACAAAACACCGAGAACTTAACAAAGGACTTCTTTACGTTTTGCTAAGCAGTATTCTGTTTGCAGTGTTTCAAATTACAAGCGCTGAGCTAGCTAAAACAATAAGTACCGGTGCATATCTTCTAATTGCGTACCTAGGCGCTTCGGTATTTGTTGTAGCCGTATATTGGCACAAGGCTAAGCGCGACTTCATATATGTAAAGAAGCGCTTCATTGATGTGTTGGGCGTAACATTTTTTATGTGCATCATGAGTCTTCTGTACTTCGTATTTTCGTACTTTGCCTACAGGCATGCACCAGACAGGGGGGTAGTAGCCGTCTTATTGACATCACAAGTAGTGCTTGGAGTAATACTGGCAATTATATTTCTTAAAGAACGCACACGTGTTAAGCAAAAAGTTGCAGGCGGAATTTTAGCAGTGATAGCGGGTGTTTTAATAAAATCTTGATTCGTTCTCATTTTTAAACATATCTGGCCTGATCAGAGCGGTAGCAAGTAAAACCATTTTTATCTACTAGTCTTAAACAACCGACCTGAAGATCAATTCTATCTTAGGTAATACTCTAAGCTTCTTCTAAGAAACCTCGGTGCATACTTGCATTTGAACATAAGGTTAAATAAGGAGTCATATGTCAGAAATTAAGAACAAGGATGCTTTTGAGGACTTGTATTTAGAACAAAAGAAGAAGAACTCAGTACTCATGACATTAGTCATACTACTAGCTATCACCACAGTAGGTGGCCTAGGATGGGGGCTTACCAAAGGTAGTGGGTCACAAGAGCCCGCCTTCAGGCTTTCAAGGTTCTAATGGTCAAGGTTTCCCAGGTGGTGGTATTGGACAGATGGACTTTAAGAGCTTCCTAAACGATGACGGATCAGTAGACACCGAGGCTGTGCAAGATATAGTAGACCGACTTCCTTCTGGTGCAGGATCAGATTTCTTAGACCGTTTCACAGAAAATAATAACCAGGCAGCCGAAGATGGCGATATTACCGAGGCGCAAGCAGATGCCTTAATTAAGGCATTCGAATCTGCAGGAGGCTCAACTGATGCCAGCTAATAGCCCAGTTATTCAGTTAACAGATATTAAAAAAGTGTACCGTACATCTGGGGGCATCGAGACACAAGCGCTCAAAGGCGTTGATTTAGAAATTAAGGCGGGTGACTTTATTGCCATTATGGGCTCAAGTGGCTCAGGCAAGTCTAGCCTCATGAATGTTATTGGACTACTCGATAAAAACTTTGAAGGTACCTACAAACTTAACGGCACAGACATTTCCAAGTTATCTGATTCGAAACTTTCAGAACTTCGTAGCGAAAGTATCGGTTTTATTTTTCAGCAATTTAACTTACTAAAGCGAACCTCGGTACTTGAAAATGTGCTACTGCCAACAACCTATAAAAGTCGGCCAGATGATGAAAAACGAGCGCTTCAAGCTATTAAGCGAGTAGGGTTAGAGTGCTTTATAGACAATCATACTAACCAACTATCTGGTGGTCAGATGCAGCGCGTAGCAATCGCACGGGCATTAATGATGAATCCAACCATTTTGCTTGCTGATGAGCCTACCGGAAATCTAGACCATAAAACAGCCCACGAAATTATGGATCTCTTCAAACAAATTAACGAACAGGGGACAACCATAATACTGATAACACACGAAGATGATGTTGCAGCCTATGCTCATCAAAAGTACGAACTATTCGATGGCTTGTTTAAGAAAGGAGACCTGCGATGAAGGTAACTGCATCAATTAAGCAAAGTTTAAGAAGCATTTGGTCTAACAAAATTCGTAGCTCTCTTACGATATTAGGAATTGTTATTGGTATTGCCGCAGTTATTTCTTTAGTCGGTCTTGGTAAAGGGTTACAAAGTAGTGTAACCAACCGAATCAGTAACCTCGGAACCACCGACATTACAGTCCGTTCGCAAGACCCTAATCGGCAGACATCCGAACGAGGTGGTGGCGGCCCAATGGGCGGTGGTGGGGCACGTGCTGGCTTTAGTTTTGGTGGCGGAACAACCGCAACTATTACAACCGACGAATACAGCTATATCAAAAACTACGACGGCGTAAGCCAAGCCTCACCTAACGAATCTACTCAGGTGGCAGTTACAAAATCTTCAACCAGCGACACCGCTTCTCAGTATCAGTTATACGGTGTAGATACTGACTACCTCAGCCTAGAAGATTTAGAAATCTCTGAAGGCACAATCCTCACCGAAGCCCAGGTTACCAATTCTGAAAAAGTAGTTCTTATTGGTAACGAGGCTGCGACAGAACTATTTACTGATGGTTCTGCAGTCGGGCAATCAATATTTATTGCAGATACTGAATATAAAATTATCGGTATATTCAAAGAAAAAGAAACTGATTCAAGTGCTGAATCTGAAGCACCAGGTGGATTCCCTGGCGGCGTTAACCGCGCAACCAGCAGTTTTGTTACTGGCTATAAAACATGGATGACACAGGCCAGCAAAGACAAGCTCAGTAGCATAACAGCCAAAGCAGACAGCGAAGAAGTCGTTGATAGCGTTTCATCTGCTATTGAAACCAAACTGTATGCTAATCATGGCGTTACTGAAGACAAAGCAGACGTGAGCGTAACAACAAGTAAAGATCTGCTTAATACCGTCAGTAGCGTAACAAGCAGTTTCACAACCACGCTTACGGGCATTGCGGCTATCTCACTAGTAGTTGGTGGTATCGGAATCATGAACATCATGCTGGTTGAGCTAAATCTACTTCATTACCTCGCAAAACGTGCTTTTTGCCCATCACTAAGCCACAATGATTTTTTTATATCGGTCTTGGTGAGGCTATAAGAGTTGACGTCTGCATTTAAGCCGTAAGGGTCTACGAGTTGTTTATTGCTTAGATCATAGTGAAAGACTTCAAAATGAAGATGCGTTTCATCCCAAGATGGGAACTCTTCTGGATCAGGTCTTGTATTAGGTGTCTCAGTATATCCCCACTGTAGACCAGAATCTCCTACATAACCTAATAAGTCACCTTTTTCTACTTTTGTTCCACTACTTAAATATTTTTCAGTACGATTACTTAGTAATTCGCTATCCCAATGTTCTCCAACTTTTCTGGGCTGCTGGTAACGTATTGGTTCAGCGATACTTTCAAAGTGGCTATAAAGTGTAAACGTTTTTGTTTTATCATTCCAAATTTGTACAAACTTACCGTATCCAAGACCAACGCTTTTATTCTTCCAAGTGCCATTACTTTTGCTTTGATATGAGCCAATCGCGTATCCGTCATCCGCAGCGAAAACAGGTGTACCACGAGGCGCAGCAAAATCGATAGCCCCGTGAATCTTATTTCCATGAATTGCTCTTTCAGCACTTGAATAGTACCAACCTTCCGCAATAGTTACTTTTGCTGAACTTTCGAAAGGTAATATTAAAAAAGGCTCTCTGTCAGGTATATTGTGATGTCTATCTCTGAGAAATACTGCTAAGCCTCCAGCAAGACAAAGTAATACAAAGCTTCCAGATATATACCATTTTAGTGAAAAATACCTTCTGATAAAAAACTCCTAAATTAATTGACTAATATCGTTATCTAAAATAATTGTTGCCAGCTGTTCTAAGACTACCGACATTATATGTATCATCCTGGACATTGTTGATGAAGACGTTCAATTGGAGCAAAGTTGTCAGTAAGTTTCACGGCATCGAAGTTATCAATTGAACTATTGCCAAATCGGCTAAGAAATTCGTCATTAGATTTAGAGAATGCTGCAATTAAGTTTTGGCGTTCACTCAAACTAGGATGCTTAGTCGCAAAGATCGTACCTTTCATAAATCTTGTGTAAGACCCGTAGACACTGCCAAGGAGCTGCTTACACTGGTCATTATTCGCAGCAATAATATTTGATAACGTTACACCTTTTGGCTTCAAGCTACTTGCTACTTTTTCTGTAAATTCAGAAGTAGTTAGACTAAACGGCATAGATGTATCACTGAATGCATCAATAATAATTACGTCGTAATCTTTTTCATTCTTATTCATATATGTCCTAGCATCTTCAGTATAAATCACGACATTATCAGGGTTAGAATAAGAGAAGTATTTCTCTGCAATAATTTTAAGCTTATCATCAATTTCTACGACATCAATTTTGGTATTGGGGTATTTATTAGCTAAATACTCGGGCAATGTAAACACTCCGCCACCAAGTACCAAAATATCTTTAGGATTTCCATGAAGAGCAACTCCTTGAGCAATTGCTTTAGTATAATCAAAAACTAGATCTTTATTACCGTTTGTAAAGACACCGGACTGATACCCTCCTGGTCCCATTGTAAGTACCCTTACGGGTTGCTTATTGTAAGTTATATCGCGAACGAGATATGAGCTTGTTGGCGTATCTATATTTGCAACAACAGGTGAAGTGTATCGGATAAACAAACTAACAAAGCCTACAACTAGAATAATTGCCACAGACTTAATCTGAGATTTTCTTATATCTTTAGGTAGAAGAAGCAAACTACAAAATAATAGTAAACCTGTTAAAAACAAAAGTGTTTCTCGTAAACCGACATAACCAAAAAACACGAATCCCACTAAAAACGTGCCTGTAATTCCACCGATTGAGTTCAGAGCACTTAATGTAGCGATTGATTTACCCGTATGTTCAAGATCTTTCGTGTGCATCTTTGCAAGGTAAGGACTTAAGGCGCCGAGTAAAATACTGGTTGGAGCAAACAAAACCAACGCGATCATAAATGATTTTAGTCGCACATCGAAAGTTAGGTTATCAGTAAAAACCAGCATAAAATCACTTAATACTAAGGTTGAAAGAATGCCAATTGCTGACCCTACGAGAAGGACCATAATGTCTAAGTTATTTTTACGTTTATCAGCCAACCACCCTCCGATAAAGTAGCCTATAGATAAAGCCGCAATGATGACACCAATTATACTCGTCCAAACATAGGTAGAACTACCGACCACTGGTGCAAGTATTCTTGATCCTGCTAACTCGTAGGCGAGCAGTGAAAAACCGCTCACAAAAGATATAACCTGGTACCGCTTGAATACAGTAAACTTTTTCAAGACTAAACTTTTAACTTTATTAATTTTAGACCTCACTTATTTTTATCCCAAATTTATTACAATGTTTGCAAATCATAAATCCGTATACATACTCTTTCCAAAATATTTCCGAAATTTTCCATAATAAGCATGCTGATTACGAAGATGGTCAATAACTCTTCTGATGCTGTAATCTGATTTTGGCAAGTAATGTCGAACGACTCGGTTCTCATCTAGTAATTGGTTGACTTCATCAAGTAGGGGAGGATGTATGTATTTCCTGAGAAGATTATCCGGAATTATGGTGTAGAGGATATCATTTTCAAGCGGGACAATCTCGATATCTCTGTTATGTAGCACGTCTTCAACTAAGAACTTAACGACATCATTTCCAGCGGCCGATAGGGCAAAGGAACAGCGTGCTGGTCGTAAATTTACCTCAAAAGTTACCCAATCCTTTCGCTTAGGGTCATACTTAAGATCAAAGTTTGAGTAACCTCGGTATTTAAGCGCTTTTAGTAGCTTAGTAAAACGCTCGCTAATCTCAGGGTTTTTTGTAATGATCTCAGCTGTATGTGAACCTATCCCATCGGGTGTAGGGCTGCCGAGTACCATTCTGTCGAATTGAGCAATTTGAACTTCACCTTTTTGATTAGAGTAGGCGTGTATTTCCGCTTCATCCTCCCCAGTAATGTACTCCTGCAGAATCAGCTCATCATCATAAGTGGAATTATAAACCGCATTAAGTATCTTATCGTATTCACTCTTGTCACGGGCTAAAAATACTTTTCGTTTGCCAGGGAACGAGGTCTGCCAGTACAGAATGCTGTTTGCTGGTTTGATTATCACTGGAAACTCTAAGGCTAATTGTTCGGTCAGGTAATTATTTTTATTTAAGATTTGAGTTTCTGGTCTTGGTATGCCATGTTCATCGCAAATTTCATAGAATGTTTTTTTACGATTAAGTTTTTTATGTAGTTCGTAGTCTATAGTATTGAATTTGAAACGTGGTGATAAATCATTGCGTAGTTTGGAAATTAACTCCGAGTAGCTATCGCCGCAGGGTACTAATACAAATGATCTGCCGTCATATTGTTCATCAGAGGCCAATGAATCTAAAACCTCTAAGAACACATTCTCCTCTTCGATATCTGATTTAGTAATAACGCGGCTAATAAATTTTGTATTGCGGCAGGGACCAAGCAGAAGTTTACTAATCACTACCGATTGAAGCCCGTACGCTTCGTTAAATGATCGTGTAATTCCATAGGCATTTATATCGCTACCAAAGATAATGGGTACAAATGAACTAGCTAATTGTGCCATGCTTTTCATATGATCCTACTTTAACGATTTTATTCTTATCATCCACGAACACCACTCTTGGACTATGATTATCTACCTCTGAAAGATCAAGGACTTCGTACGACATTATAATTAAAAGGTCGCCTACACACGCAAGCCTCGCGCCGCCACCGTTGAGGCAAATTGTGCCGCTGCCAGGTTCACCCGCGATAACATAGGTTTCAAATCGATTACCATTATTTAAATTTACTATATGCACTTGTTCATATTCACGGTACCCGGCAGCCTCCATTAAGTCGCGATCAATAGTTATAGAACCCACGTAATCTAATTCTGCTTGGGTAACTGATGCGCGGTGTATCTTGCCACCTAAAAGTGTAAGTTGTTTTTGGGTCATATTCCTTTAATGTCCTTCATGTGGATTATTTTCCTGATCTTGTTTTAAAAAGCCCCACTCCAGATACCATTTCTTCATCTGGCTAATATCTGAAATTTGAGCATCACTCACATATTTTGCCCATTTTTTGATCTCATCACGTTCCGTACGCTCCTCAGCAAGGCTTGCCATTTCAATCGCAGTCTGGTTATGCGACATCAGCTCATTTAAGAATGCCTTATCAAACTCGTTACCTTTTTTCTCGCGAAGCGATGAAAGAATTTGAGAAGATAGCGCCGTCTGGGCGTCTTCTTGTGTTTTTGTAGTATTACTTTGCACAGCCTGGGGCGTTGGCTTATCTAGTAGCTTGGTTGCACCAAAACCTGCACCAGCACCGATAATAAGGGCGACGACGCCCACAATTATAGTCTTCATTGAGTGCCTCCACGTATTACTAATTGCGGCATACTATTTTGCCCTTTCTTTTAACTTGCATTCGGTTCGGGACTATTGCCGATATTTCTAGTATAGTACTCAATTATAGTGCGTTCATCAAAGGACTGTAACTCCTGTAATCTTTTCCACGAGGCTAATACTATAGGAGCGTTTTGTTTCTCACGCGGCATAACTATCGCTTTAGTAGGGCGAAAGCTTTTATTACTATATGGTTGTTGAAATAGGGATGAAAGTTTAGCCTTAATAGCAGGATCAATATCTGGCTTATAGCTTATAACCACTCCGCCGTGTTCCATACTGTGCACAATTGACTCGTTGGGTAGTTCTGTTTCCGAGATTCCCCATCCAGCTGGTTGGACACTATGAGTGCCCGAGGTTGGGATAGCCTCTTTATACGAAGCTTTTGCACCAACCGAAATATGTTCTCGTCCTGCATCTGCCTGCTCTGCCCCTGGGCGGGGGACGCTAGGCTGCTTCTGGGATGTTAATACAAACAGCCCGCCCAACCCGATAATAAGGACTGCTATTACGACGTAAAACCTAACATTATTCATGTGCTCCTCGATTCAATTAAAAGTAGACATAGGTGAGTCCAGCCCCTGAGATTATGCGCTCAGAGTACCGACCGTCTACATTAAAGTTGTATTCACTAATTCGTATCTTACCGCCACCAAGCACTTCTTCTACCCACATAGTATGTCCATAAGGCCCAGCGTATGATACCGCAACTGATTGAGCGCGTGGTTCAGAGCCAGTTGCTATACCGAAGCTTCTGGCTGTAGAGGGCCACTGATTGGCGTTACCGCGTCCGCCGAAGTAGGGCATACGTTTCCCAGATTGATAGACTTTCCAGGCCGTGTAGCTCACGCACTCGCGGTTATACAGACCCCAGGAATCGACTAAAGAGTCCATTGGTGCCATTGCCCACTTATCAGGATAGCCACCACCGCTTACCCCTGATGAGATAATTTGGCTGCCACCGCCACTGAAAGCTTTTCTATTGGCGGCCAGCTGCTCGGCACGTAAGCTGGCAATTTGACTGGTTTTACTGGAAACTGCTTTATCAAACTCAGCCTTATTCTGATTAGTCTGGGCTAATTTTTGGTTGGCCTCGTTTTCCTTACTGGCTAAATTACCCCGCAGCGTCTTTTGTTCGGCTAGTACGCGAACAATTTCTTGCTTTTGATCATCAAGCTGCTTCTTGAGCCGCTCGATCTCGTCCATTGTGTCGCTAATACCGTCTTTAATCCGATCTCGGTATTCTTGCTTATCCATGAACACACTCAAGCTACTGCTGGAAGCGATCATTTCAAGAGGGGATATATCGCCTTCGATATACATTGCCCGAATGTTAGCCGATAGAAGCCCTCTTTGTTCATCTAACTTAGTTTGGGCAGCTTCGATCTGCGTGCTGAGTTCGTTTTGCTTGGCGACATTACCGTCAATTTGCGCCTGAATTGAGGCTATCTGGGTTTGCAGATCGCTAATTTGACCCTGGATATCCTTAGCCTGGCCACCTAATATACTGGCATTATCTTGATCTTGTGATCGTTGGTTTTCAAGCGCTTTAATTTTCTCATCAATTGACTGCGCCTGAGCAACGTGCGTACTTACCACCGCCGAGGAGATAAGCACGCCGATCAATAAGACTGCTGTTACTTTTTCTAATTTTTTCATTACCACCCTTAATTTTTTTATTTACATTGTTGCGTGCGGATTATTTTCGTTATCCTCTAACTGATAGCCCCAACTCGCTGCCCAGCTCATCATGTCACCGATCTCTTTAGTTTGTGCATCTATAATTCTCTGCGCAAAATCTTTAAGCTCTTGGTGCTTAGCATTCGCTCGCGCTAGCATGGCCATTTCGATTGCGCCGTTATGATGGATACTCATGTCTGTAATGAACTGCTTATCTAGCTCGTCACCAGTCTTACCTTTAAGGGTCTGTGACATAGCGGTCACTGCCTTCATATCCGGCTCCTTAAAGCTGTAGCCCCACTGTTTGGCCCAGGTTCGCATCTGGCTAATTTCGCTGTTCTGATCGCTAATAATAGCGTTGCTAAGAGTGCGTAGCTCTTGGTGCTTAGCATCATTTTTGGTGTACTGGGCCATATCTACCGCGCTGGCGTGGTGTTCAGTCATGAGAGACAAGAACTTCTCATCAAAGGCGTCGCCCTGTAGCCCCTCGAGTTCTTTATTCATGCTGTCCATACTGTGATCCATGCCCGCCATCGGGTCGGTACTCGCCGAAGCAGTTTGGTTGGCTTTTGATTCTTCCTTGTTATTGAGCATGACGTAAGCTCCGGCTCCAGCCAGGCCAACGACTGCTACTACTGCGATTATTCCTGCTATTAACTTATTACGTTTCATAAAAACCTTTCTAAATACTTAAAATTACCCTAAGTAGTAGAGAGGTCTAAATTCTAAAGCAGGCTACCTGTTTATAAATCGGTATCTTCAGTTTGCGTTTTACTAGCAGTACAATGTGCGGCGCAAGGTAAAATAGTCCACTGACTACTGAGGTAGCAGCAAGTAGCAGCTCAAATGGTTTGAGTGGATCAGCCTCATCAGTTTCATCGTTTTTAAGCTGGCTTTCTGAACTGACTACGGTACATTGCTGAATACACGAGGCGGCGCTGGTATGCTGAGAAGATTGAGAAGTGTTTGTATGGGTGCCATGATGCCCCGGGATCGCTATACTGGCTAAAATAGCTGGATGGAACAGGCTGAAGAGCAGAAACAGAGTTCCAGTAATCAGGGAAAGTATAACTAGTGGTTTTTGTTTTCGCATCATAATAGTATGTTGCTTCATTGCCAGTACCATTATACAGTAAACTTCACTCTCCGTAAAATCTGTGCGTTAATCGCTACAACAATAGTCGAGATCGACATCAATACTGCACCAAGAGCAGGTGAGAGCACAAATCCTAATGAAGCCGTCACACCAGCAGCGAGCGGAATAGCGACGGCGTTATAGCCCGTAGCCCAGACAAGGTTTTGCTGCATCTTCCGATATGTTTTCTGCGAAAGAGTAATGATCTTTACTACACCACGTGGATCACTGCTGGCAAGCACTATGCCAGCTGATTCAATAGCAACATCGGTACCAGCACCGATTGCAATACCGACATCAGCACGAGTTAAGGCAGGGGCGTCATTTACGCCATCACCGACCATTGCCACCTTACTGCCGTCTTTCTGAAGCTCTCGAACTGTCTTTTCTTTATTTTCAGGCAGAACTTCCGCGAAGAACTCTTTAATATCTAGTTCACGTGCTACCCAGGCGGCAACTTCTTTAGAATCACCAGTAAGCATAGCAACTCGTTTACCGGATTTCTTAAGGGCATTAATAGCCGACCTAGATTCCTCGCGGATAATGTCAGCCAGAGCTATCGCGCCAATCGCTGTTTTACCGCTAATGAGAAAGACAACTGTTTTACCGTCATTAGCTGCGGTTGAGGCTAATTCTTTAATCTCACTCGGTACATTAATTTTATTCGTCTCAACATATTTAAAGCTGGCTACGGTAAATTCATCTTTGCCGTGTAACTTACCGCTGACGCCCATGCCAGGAATGGCCTTAAAGTTCTCGAGGTGATCGAGATGAACATGGTCTTTTTTAGCTTTAGCAACTATGCCTTTACCTATAATATGTTCACTATCTTGCTCTAAGCTGGCCGCAAGGTGCAACACATCTTCCTCTGTATAGCCTTTTGAGACGAATATATCAGTGACACCATGCTCTCCTTTGGTGAGCGTACCAGTTTTATCAAACAGCACGACATCAATATTTCGGGCCTCTTCTAGTGCCATACGCTCTCTAATGAGTAAACCGTTCTTAGCAGCCAGCGTAGTGGAAATGGCAGTCACGAGCGGAATAGCCAGACCGAGTGCATGGGGACAGGCGATAACCAGTACTGTTACGACGCGCTCTAAAGTAAAGGCTGCGCTCTGGTCGCTAAATAACGACCAGCCAAGTGCGGTCAGTAATGCTGCACCCAGTGCAACAAATGTCAGATAGTATGCCGCTCGATCAGCTAAAATCTGCGTGGCGGATTTACTATTTTGCGCGTCCTCAACCAACTTCATAATGCCACCAAGAGCTGTATCAGAGCCTACTTTTGTGACCTTAATCGTGAGTGAACCATTCTCGTTTATCGTGCCGCCAAATACTTCAGAGCCTTTAGCTTTCTTAACCATTTCAGATTCGCCAGTTAGCATAGATTCGTTAACTTTAGATTCACCCTTAACGACAGAGCCATCAATCGGAATTTGTGATCCCGGCCTAATAAGCACTTTATCGCCAATTTTTAGTTCGCTTACAGATACCGTCTCAGTACCCGACGCGGTTACTTTTTCAGCTGTATCAGGTAGAAGCTTAGCCAGTTCATTTAAAGCGTTCTGAGCATTAGATACCGAGGCCATTTCAAGCCAGTGACCAAGCAACATAATCGTTACGAGCGTGGCTAGTTCCCACCAGAAGTCCATTCCATTAACAAGCTTCAGCGTGACAGCTAAGCTATAGCCGAAAGCTACCGTTATTGCCATAGAAATAAGTGTCATCATGCCAGGTTGACGAGCGGCTAGTTCACCTCGCGCGCTTTTTAGAAACACTAAACCGCCGTAAAGAAAAATTACTGTACCAAGCACCGCCGGTATATACTCGCTACCAGTAAACATCAAATCTATGCCAAGCCACTGCTGGATAGTATGTGAAAAGAGTAGGGTTGGGATACTAAGTAGTAAACTCAGCCAAAACTTTTGCTTAAACATGTTAGGCGAGTGCCCGGCGTGCTTGTCATGATCATGAGCTGAACTTTTCTTCTTGGTTTTTTCCAGTGCCATGTGACATTTAGGACACATGCCAGGCTTGTCTGAAGTAACTTCTGGGTGCATTGGGCAGGCATAAAGGGCGGTAGTGTCATCGTCGCTGTGTTCGTAAGGAGACTCAGTATTAATATACTTTTCTGGATTTTGTTTGAATAACTCTACGCAGTGATTGCAACACATATAATATTTCTTGCCGTCGTATTCCAGCATGTGGCCGTTTGCTTCAGCCTCTTTTTTGTTAACCTTAACTCCCATAACGGGGCAAGTTGCGAGTTCGGCAGGTGAGCCGACTGCATCATCGTGATGATGGTGATGTTCGTGCGCCATTATTTCCCCCTTACGTTACTTAGTTCGTATAGATCAAGCAGTTCTTTTAAGGCCTTTTCTTTAGTTTTGTTGTCATTTGAAGCAAGATCATGTGCAACGTGGGTTTGGAGGTGGTTTTCAAGGATTAGTTTATTAAGAGAGCGGAGTGAGCGTTGCACGGCGAGGCTCTGAGTGAGAATATCCACACAGTAATCTTCGTTTTCAATCATTTTTTGTAGACCGGCTAGTTGACCGGCAATTATTTTTATACGGTGTTGAGACCTGGTTTTAATATCTTTAATCATACTTTAAGTATACCCCCCTGGGGTATTAAGTCAAGACCTAATTTGTGAAATACCTTACTGCAATCTAAAACAATGTGGCAGATACTTACAGTACTAACAAGGAGGCTATTGGAATTAACCGACATAACGGTAAAGAATACCCAGGCAAGCAGGAACAAATCGTAAGTAAAGACCTGTTCGATAGAGTGCAGCAAAAAATGCACCGAAAGCGCCCCAGCCGATATCGGCACCATAACCCGATATTTAAGAACTTGATTACCTGTAAAAACTGTGGGGGAGTGGTAACGTGGCAACTACAGAAAGGTCGTTACTACGGCACCTGTCAGCGCGGCAGCGAACAGTGTAAAGGCAGAAAACTACTCAGAGAAGATAAAATTGAAGCCGAGATAAGCCAAATGCTCGGTAAATTAGTGTCACCGTCGCAAGAAGTAATCGAGTGGGCAGCCCAAGCAATGCGCGACAGGCATGAAGGTAGTATTGAATCTAACAAACAACTCTACGCATCTATCCGAACGCAACTAGAGCGTATCGAGCGCATGGATAGCAACCTTTATGATGACAAGTTAGCTGGTGATATAAGCGCTGAGAAGTACGAGCAAAAACACCAAGAGCTGGTAGCTTCAAAACAGGAGCTAGAAACCCGTCTAAGCAAAATCGACAACTCATTGGCAGAAATGCTAGATAAAAAGCTGGTATTACTAGAACTAAGCCAAAAGGCCGCTGAACTCTACACTAGTAAGCCTCCTGAACAGAAACGGATCATTATAACCAAACTTTTTAGAAGGCTTGAGTATAGCGAAGGTGCCGTATCTGTTATTTACACGAATTTTAGCCGGGCAATCGCCCAGAATGTTCAATTAACCAGTACTTTATTAGGAGGTACAAAATGA
>DLGX01000021.1:7975-12802 GCA_002482925.1 Candidatus Saccharibacteria bacterium UBA7683 | reverse complement strand
TGCCGGAACACATCCAGGGTGCGTAACATTCAGTACCACTCCTCTTCCAAGAAGATAACCTTTTTCTGCCCTAATTTCGTCTATTCGCCTTCTTCTTGCTTCACCTGATAATTGTTCGTTACTCATATTTTTTCTCCTTGTGATTATATTGTTTCTGGCTTTTAAAGCCGTGACAGGCTGCGAAGCCTATTTTTTGTTTGGTATTATTTTTGTTAATTTCATCAGCTACTTTGTTTGCGTGGATAACAAATAATCTGTCAGCCTCGCCACCGCAAGACTGCTTCATCGCGTGCTAACAGCCCGTCTCGCATACTGCGCATTACAAATAATAGTTCGTCCTGAGCTTCAGGATCGAGCGCTTCTATTGGGTAATCTGGCGATAAGCCTAGAAGTTGTCTTCCGTATCCTTGAATTGCTATAGCACGTTCATGCGACGCTACAGCATGAAGCTGATGGGTGTCTACTGTTTCGGCTGTGAGTTTTGTCAGCTCGTCTCTTCTGTCTGGTATAAGTGTCATTGTAGTTTCTTTCTGTAAAGTAAATAAGTATTAAAAAAATCGCCTGAGGGCGATTTTTTTTGCTGTTCGAGTATTTAATTGAAAAATTTAAAATGCACGAAATAAACCGCCACGGGTAGTGTCGGTAAACCAATATTGAGCTGTTTGCATTTTTTGCATAACTATTACATTACTCCTTTTCCTGATAATGTCAAGTGAGCAATGAATATTATGAAAATATTCATTGAGCGGCTATATATCAAGTTGTTTACTGGTATAGCTTCCTAGAATAGTTAGATCTGCGCCAACTGCATTAAGCTCAGTTAGCACCTTCTTCATTCTCTCATCTGACATAGTGGCATCAAATTCTATGAAAAACTGCATTACAAAGCTGGTGTTAGGTAGAAACGACGAATGTAATGTTGAAATATTAATTGCTTGTTCTTTGAATGGTAAAAGAGCATCTACTAAGGAACCAGCCTTTTGAGAGGTTTTTAGTAGCGCAGTTGTTTTATCACCTTCAACAAACTGCGGTGCTTGCGAAGTAACTTTTTGTAGTACTAAGAACCGTGTGGTGTTGTCGGTATCATCTTGAATATTTTCTGCAACGGGAACTAGTCCGTATAGCTCACCAGCTTTTTTACTGGCAATGGCTGCTTTTTGTAACTGGCCGCTCTTGCTTACTAATTCTGCGCTTCTTGCGGTGTCATCTTCTTCGATTAGCTCCACATTTGGCAAGTTTTTGGTTAAAAAGGCGTTGCACTGACCAATGGCGACGGGTTGCGAATGTATCTCGGTAATAGTTTTAAGCGTAGCTCCGGGAAGTGCTAGAAGCTGATGTTGCACAGCAAGGTAATCTTCGCCCACAATACAGACTTTGTTTGCGCGACTTGTAAGCTCAGAAAACGCATTAGGCACAAAACCATAGCGGTTATTGGCAATAGCTATAACACCATGAGTGACTTGTTCTGCTTCAAGTGCAATAAAAACATCTTTAAACGTATTCAAATACGCAATTGAAACATCTTTGCCAAAATAATTCTGTGCAACTTGTTCATGGTATGAACCATGAGTTCCTTGTATACCAACTACGGGCTTATTCATATTCTTCCTTTGCTGTCATGCATAATAATGGTGCTACGGTCCTCTGTCAATGAACGTTGCCAGCAACAGCTCTGCCGGTTCCTACGAGCAGCGCTATTCCAAAAAGGTTAAGTACGAAACAAATGGCGAGCAGGTGTCTTCGCTTTACTTTAGAAATGTCCATTAATGCTATACCGAATTCATCTGGTAGCGGCAGTGCAAGTACTAAAGCGCCAAGTGCGCTCACGACCCAGCGTGACCGAGACCGTTGAAACTTTCTGATAAGTGGTAGTATATGATACTTACGTAGAAGTGGTTTTACTTCTGCTGCAACTTCGTCTTCTAGGAACTTAATAATCAGCCAATCCCCGACAACTGATCCAATACTGGCGGCTAACACTAATTGCCATGGATTAATGTGATCAGCTATTGAAATAAGCAGAACAACTGCTGGTGCAGTAGTGAACATAGAAACACTCATAATTCCACCTATAAAACCACCGAGTAGCCCGACATTCTTGAACCATTCAAGCACGGCTGTTACCAGGGCAGTGTTTAGAAGCAACAGTGTTAGTAGCATGATGATTATTGTCATGCTGGTATGTTTGTATTCAAATTTTTGCCAGTCGTTTTTAATCTGTTTCAACATCTGTATATAGTATACCAAATGCAAAAAAACACCTCTGTTTGAAAGAGGTGTTTTTTTGCGTTTGTTTTGATTAACGCTTTGAGAACTGTTCTTTTCGGCGTGCGCCTTTAAGGCCAGGTTTCATACGTTCTTTTTCGCGTGGATCACGTTTGAGGAGTCCAGCTTTTTTAAGGGTTGTACGTAGGTCGTCGCTGATAACGCTGAGCGCTTTTGCAATAGCAAGCTTGCTTGCACCAACCTGTGAATGATGTCCACCGCCATCGATCTTCAAAGTGATATCGAAGCTATCAGTTTTTTGAAGTAAGCGTAGTGGTTCAAGCAGTTCGTACGCAAAGGCTTCGTTGCCGTTAAAGTATTCGTTTACCGGCTGGTCATTGATTGTTACAACACCTTTACCGCCCATAAGACGTGCACGTGCTGTAGCGCTCTTGCGTCGGCCGAGACCGTAGAAATAATCGTTCTTAGCCACGTTTTACCTCAACTTTCTGTGGTTGCTGTGCAGTGTGTTCATGATTTGCATCTGCAAACACACGAAGTCGCTTAAGTCTCTCAGCTGCAAGCTTGTTTTTAGGAAGCATGCCCTTTACTGCGAGTTCGATTGCACTTGCGGGATTCTTTTCCATTTTTTCTTTAAGCGTAGTTTCTTTAAGACCACTTGGGAAGCCGCTGTAATTGTAGTACTTCTTGTCTTCAAGTTTGTTACCAGTTACTTTTAGATCTCCAGCATTGATAACTACTACGTAATCACCACAATCAATGTGGGGTGTATACATAGGCTTATTTTTACCAGTTAAGTAGGTTGCGATTACAGTTGCAACACGACCGAGTGGTGCTTCTGATGCGTCTACAAGAATCCAACGACGAGTAACTTCTGAAGGCTTTGCTGAATAAGTTTTATTCATTACTTAGTCTCCTTTGCTGGTTTTTTAGCAGCAGGTTCTTTTGCTGCTACAGGTTTTTCAGCCTTTGCAGGTTCTGCGTTTATGTCATCTACAAAACTGATACGAGCCATTTGCGTGTTATCACCACGACGAAGTGCAGTACGTTCAATGCGCAGGTATCCACTTGTTCGCTTCATTGCCGGAGCAATCTGATCAACAAGTTTGTGAGCAGCTGGTACACTAGCAAGCGTACTTACAATAAGTCGGCGGTTGTGAAGGTCACCTTTACGTGCCTTGCTTACTAATTTTTCAAAATTCGGTCGAAGCTCTTTTGCTTTAGGAAGTGTTGTTTCAATGCTTCCGTGTTCAATAAGCGCAATTGAAAGACTTCGGATTAACGCTTTGCGTTGATCTCGCTCTCTTCCAAATTTACGACCTTTATATCCGTGACGATGCATTTAGAACTCCAATTCAGCCATTTTATCTTTAACTTCGTCTAAAGCTTTGCTTCCAAAGCCTTTAAGTTCTCGTAGTTCGACTTCACCAAGAGTAACTAAATCGCCAATAGTCTTAATACCGTTGTTAAGAAGTGCGTTTGCAGTTCTAGCGGTAAGGTTAAGATCTTCAATAGGAGTCATAAGTTCAGCTGCTTCTTCGGTGTTACCAGGCTGTGTAAGCGGTTGAGCCGCAGCTACAGTGGTGCTACCAGCAAGTGCTGTGTACTGATTAACTAAAATTGCTGATGCTTGTTCAAATGCTTCTTGCGGAGTAAGTGAACCATCTGTGTCGATTGTAAGAAGAAGTTTGTCGAGATCAGTCATTTGACCAACACGAGTGTTTTCTACCTTATATCGAACTCGAGCTACAGGGCTAAAGATTGCATCTACCGCGATCATATCGCTTGGACGGCTTTCAGTAGGTGTAGCTTCGATTGTGCGGTAACCACGGCCAGATTCAACTAGAATATCTACAACAAATGGCTTTGCGCTATCAAGTGTTGCGATTAGTTGGTCTGGGTTGATTACTTCAACTTGATCAGTCGTTTTAATATCAGCTGCAGTAACTGCACCTTTAGTCTTCTTTTCAATCCGAACTGTTTGCGGTTCGTCGCTGTAAACTTTAAAGCGTACTTGCTTTAGGTTTAGCATAATATCTACTACATCTTCTTTTACGCCTTCAACAGTTGTAAATTCGTGTGTAATACCTTCAATTTTAAATGCTACGACTGCAGCGCCTTCAATTGATGAAAGTAGCACTCTACGCAAGCTGTTACCAAGTGTCATGCCGTAACCGGTGTGAAGTGGTTCGATTGCAAAGGTTGCGCTTGTACTAGAGTGATCGTCTACTGACGCTAGGGTTGGGTTGTGAATCATTTTTGACATATATTGTTGCTCCTTATAGCTTAGCGTGAGTAGAACTCTACGATCAGTTGCTCTTTAATGTCAGGTTCCGCCTCTTCACGAGTTGGCAAACCGGTAATTTGAATTGTCTTCTTCTTAACGTCGCTTTTGATCCAGCCAAGTGTTGGTTGGCTGGCGGTTGCTGCTACGTCTGCAAGTTGCTTAAAGTATTCGTTGTCTGCACTTTTAGGTCGTACAACTAGTTCATCGCCTTCAGAAACACGAATTGAAGGAATATCAACTCGGCGTCCGTTGAGCATAAAGTGCCCGTGGCCTACAAGTTGACGTGCCGCACGTCGAGATGTAGCAAAACCTGC
>DLGX01000021.1:4758-7925 GCA_002482925.1 Candidatus Saccharibacteria bacterium UBA7683 | reverse complement strand
GATTGACCTGAAGTTCGGTTAGCTTCTTTCATTAAGTTGCTAAACTGCTTTTCAAGTAGTCCGTATAATCTACGTACTTTTTGCTTTTCGCGAAGCTGCAAAGAATAACCGCTTGGTTTACTTTGTCGGCCACCACCGTGTTCACCAGGAATAGTGGTTCGTTTAAGCATGATTTTGTGCGCTTTAGGGTGAAGTGCATAGCCTTCACGGCGACTTTGCTTAACAATTGGAG
Source organism: Candidatus Saccharibacteria bacterium UBA7683 (assembly GCA_002482925.1). Lineage (GTDB taxonomy): Bacteria > Patescibacteriota > Saccharimonadia > Saccharimonadales > UBA7683 > UBA7683. Next base: position 7,693 of record DLGX01000021.1, on the reverse strand, counting down.
ATCGGTCTCTAGCCATTATGGATGCCTCACCTTTCTTGGACGTACGCCGCCATGTGCAACGCCGGTCTTGTCTGTAATACTTTCAATATCAACGCCGATTGTTGCAGCAGCTCGAATTGCAGCGTCACGGCCTTGGCCGATTCCACGTACAAATACTTCGACTGCTGAAAGACCGTTGTTTTGCTTAGCGGTTGTAAGTGCTTTTTCGCTTGCGATCTGAGCAGCATAGGCTGTGCCCTTTTTGCTACCGCGGAATCCGCAGGCGCCTGCACTTGCAGTTGCAATTACTTCACCTTTTTTGTCGGTGATACTAATAATCGTGTTATTAAATGTAGCTTTTACGTGTAATTGACCGGTAGGTACAATTCGCTTGGCTTTCTTTCGTTTTGTGGTAGTTTCTGCCATATATATTCCTTAAGACTAGGTCTTAGACGCTGCCTTCTTTTGTGTGCCACCAACAGCAACACGTTTACCGCGTTTTGTACGACCATTTGTGCGGGTTCGTTGTCCACGAACAGGCAAACCAGCTTTGTGACGGATGCCACGGTAGGTTTGAATGTCTTTCAGACGCTTGATATTACCAGTTACAACACGTTGTAAATCGCCTTCAACTGTGAAGTTTCGATCGATTTCACCACGGATTGCATCCAGTTCAGCTTCAGTAAGATCTTTCACACGAGTGGTTGGATCTACCTTAGTTGCTTCAAGAATCTGCTGCGCATGCTTAGGACCAATGCCGTACACATAGGTAAGGCTGATCTGCACTTGCTTTTCGGTTGGAATTGTTACGCCTGATATTCGAGCCATAACTAACCTTGCCTCTGCTTATGCTTAGGCTTCTTTTTGTTGATGACGTATAGTCTGCCTTTACGGCGCACTAGTTGGTCATCTGGACTAATCTTTTTGACGCTTGCACGTACTTTCACGTAATCTCCTTACGTATAGATTAAATTGATGATTATGATTTGCGGTAGGTGATTCTGCCCTTAGTAAGATCGTAAGGGGTTAACTCAACCGTCACGCTATCGCCAGCAACGAGTTTGATATAGTGCTTGCGCATTTTACCAGCCACGTGGGCGATGATCTGATGGCCGTTCTCGAGTTCAACGCGAAATTGAGCACTTGGAAGCGCTTCAATTACTTTTCCTTCGAGTTGGATTACTTCCTTGTTTACAGCCATAAGTTACAAAGATTAATTATACAGATGTTAACAGATAATGTAAAGAGTAAATTTATAGTACTAAATGGTTTTATTGACCAACCCAATTATTGACATTTGTCGCTTAGCTTTTTGTGCTTGGTTAGTATTTGCAACCATTTGGCGATGTAGCCCTTCTCTGCTAAAAGCAACCGCAAAACCAGTTCGAGGCGTCACTTCAGCTATTATTCCTTCATTCCTAAGAAGGTCGGTGTCAGCAAGTAGAAGCCGTATCCATGCAAAAGCCTCATCGAGATCTCTTTGATCAATTTCTTGGCCTTCAGGCGTGTTTTTTGGTCGGAATTTAATGTTTCTGGCGCCGCCGTCAATTGTAAGCCAGTCTTCTCCGGTGATGCTATGTGAGTCAATCAGCGGCAAAGGTCTAGTCCCTTTTATTGGATCATCATCTAATATTTCAAAAAGCTCTTCTCGGGTTGAAGCACCGAATCTTGTTAAATCATTTGCTACTACTTCTTGCAACCGCGGGTTAGTTGGCTCAAGTTCTAAGAGCTGACTTTGAAATTGTCTGTAGTAAGCACTGTAGCCAAAAATACTTTCTACTTGTTTAGGATCGAACGTATCAAAAACACCCGATGCTTTTACTAATTCTAAGAAACGACTTGTTGAAACAAATTGAGTTGCAGGAGCGTCTTGTCCGGCTTCACGAGCAACAGCAAGTGTAGCGCGGGGTCGTAAGTCTCCTGGTTCGCATGCACCATCAAAATGATATACAAATTCTACCGAAACTGGATCGCGAGCATCTTCTGTCTGGTTATGTTTAATGGTCGGGTGGCGCATCAGCGCAAGATCGGGCAGGTCTTTTCTAATATTAGGAAACAAACTTGACAGTGTGATATCCATTTCGTCTACAAAGCCAAGTAGTTCTTCGTGATCTTCTGGAAGTTGATTAATATGAACCAACGAAACTTCGCCATCAAGATAGGTCTCAGCAGGCTCTATGTACGTGTTCATTTTTATATTATACCATTATATTAATCAATAGTCTTGATCGTAGGTAACCATCAAAGCGCGTGATTCGAGCTGACGAAGGGTTTCGAGTGCTACTGATACTACAATCAAAAGCCCTGTTCCACCAATGGTAAGCTGGCTGGTGCCGAGAATTCTTTCTACAAATAGCGGAAGAAGTGCTAGTAAGCCTAAGCTGAATGCACCGAATAAATTCAAACGACTCACGATCTTTTTAAGATACACCTCTGTTTGAGGGCCGGGACGAACTTTTTCTATAAAGCCGCCTTGTTTCTGAAGATTTTCAGAAATCTCTTTGGCATTGAATACCACGCTTGTATAGAAGTACGTGAAGGCAAAAATTAGTAAGAAATATACTAAAGGATACACGTAAGTATTGATTGGGTCTGTAGTTACGGTTTGACTCTGCCCTGGTTGCGCAAACCAAACGGTTAAGTTTTTACCAAGTTCAGCAATCCACGGGGTGGCATTGTTTTCCATAATCTTACCTACAAACTGAGGTACGCTTAAGAATGCTACGGCAAAGATGATTGGAATTACTCCCGCAGTGATAAGTTTTACGGGGAGAATGGTGCCTACACCGCCGTACGCACGGTTCCCTTGTACGCGCTTGGCATAACTAACCTTAATAATACGTTGAGCTTCGTTGAGCTTTACAACTAGATATGTTACTACAGTAGTTGCCGCAATAATTGCGCTAGTAATAGCAAGTCCTTTACCGCTAATAGGAAGCGTGAACCAACCAAACAC
>DLGX01000021.1:0-4708 GCA_002482925.1 Candidatus Saccharibacteria bacterium UBA7683 | reverse complement strand
CTTGGAAGCTGAGAAACGATACCAGCAAAAATAAGCAAGCTAATACCGTTACCAATACCTTGTTCGGTAATAAGTTCACCAACCCACATAAGTAGCATTGAACCACCCGTAAGCGTACCTATCATCAACGCCCACTGGAAGATCGAGGTGTTTGCAGTTATATCGATACCAAGTGAACTTGCGGCTTGCTGGCGAATTAAAAGAATCAAACCAACAGATTGTACTAACGCTAACGGGAGCGCAATCATACGTGTCCATTGGTTGATTTTGCGTCTTCCGACTTCACCATCTTGCTGTAGCTCTTCAAGCTTCGGGAATGCTTTGGTAAGAAGCTGCATAATAATAGAGGCGTTAATGTACGGGCCAAGACCCATTAACATTATAGAAAGACTCGAAAGCGCACCACCAGAAAGAAGATCAAAAAAACCAAGTATTTGCTGAGAGCTAAATAAATTATTAAGTAGCTGTTTTAACTGGGTAGGTTCGGCAAGAGGTACGGGAATATGTGAAAGCATTCGGTACGCTACAATAAGTAGCACCACAATTAGCATGCGTTTTTGCATGTCTTTGCTTTTTAAAGATTTTCGGATTGTTTTCCAGCCCACAGTCTCTACCTCATACCCTCTCTCAGATTAGTCGTAACTGCACAATGCTTTTTAGTATAGCAGTTTTTAAAACAGTTGTTACGCTTCTTTTTTCTCAGCGGTTTTTTCGCGCTGTGGAACAGCTACAGATTCGTATGTTCCGCCAGCTTTTTCGATAAGCTCTACTGCTGATTTGCTTGCACCTTGCACCTTAACTGTAAATGCTTTTGCAACTTCACCACGAGTAATAATTTTAACTGTGTGGAAAGGATTAGCAATTAAGCCTGCTTCTGTAAGAGTAAAGTTATCAATTACGCTACCGCCAGTAACAAACTGTAGGTTTTCTGTGTACACAATCTGTGCTTTTGCTCGGTAGCTTTTGAACCCTTTAAGCTTGGGAATACGCATCATAAGTGGATTTTGGCCACCTTCAAATCCAGCGCGTAATTTTTTACCTGTTCGAGCTTTTTGACCTTTTGTACCACGGCCGGCAGTTTTACCCTGACCAGCGCTAATACCACGACCGACACGGGTCTTGTTGTGCTTTTTTTGCATGTCTAGTTGATGAAACTTCATTATTTGTCTCCTTCAGGCTTGGTTTTTGCTGAAGCCTTCGTAGTTTTTGCAGCTGCTTTTTTAGCAGGAGCTTTTTCGTTCTTAGAAGTAGTCCATTCGCTTTTGGCTTTAAGCTGACCCAACGCTTCAAGTGTTGCATACGCTGCGTTTACTTTATTAGTACTTCCGAGTGACTTTGAAAGCACGTTGTGGATTCCTGTAACGTTCAAGATTGCACGAACGGTTCCGCCTGCGATAATACCGGTACCTGGAGAAGCTGGCTTAAGGAGTACTTTAGCACCACCTACTTTAGCGTTTACGTCGTGGGGAATAGTTGCATTAAAGATCGGAATTTCCATTAAGTTCTTTTTAGCAACTGCAGTAGCTTTAATAACAGCTGCTTGCACATCTGCGCCTTTGCTTACGCCTACGCCTACGCGCTTTTTGCCATCACCAACAACAACAAGTGCTTTAAAGCGGAATCTTCGTCCACCCTTTACTACACGTGCAACACGATCGATGTTAATAACAACTTCTTCGAATTCTTTTACTTCTTCAATTTCCGGCATACGTGATCTGTGATCAGCCATGTTAGAACTCCAATCCATTTTCTCTTGCAGCGGTTGCAAGTGCACTTAAGCGACCTTGGTACGAACGACCATTTCGGTCTAGTACTACCTTAGTAATTTTAGCCTTTGTAGCTTTTTTTGCAATTTCTGTTCCGATTAAGGTGCAAAGTTCAGTTACAGAGCCTTTCGCTACTTTATTTTGAACAGTGGTTGCAGCTACTAAAGTTTTACCAGCAACGTCGTCAATTATTTGCGCACTTACATGGCGGTTACTAATATGTACACTAAGGCGGGGTCGCTCAGCTGTACCACTAACAGTGCTACGCACACGATTCTTGCGAATAATTTTATTGTTTCGTTTAGTAATAAGACGGTTCATTATTTTGCTCCTGTCTTTCCAGCCTTACGGATGATGTATTCACCTTCGTACTTAATACCCTTGCCTTTGTAAGGTTCTGGCTTTTTAAGACTTCTAATATCTGCGGCAACTTGGCCAACTTGCTGTTTGCTGATACCACTAACAGAAATAGTCATTTTATCTACACCAAGTGTAACTCCATCAGGAGCTTTGAATTCAATTGGGTGTGAAAAACCAAGATTTAATACAAGTGAAGTACCTTGCAAAGCTACTTTAAAGCCTACACCGTTAACTTCTAGTTTCTTTTCGAAACCTTTCGTTACACCTACAACCATATTGTTAATAAGAGCACGCATTAAGCCGTGCTGAGCACGAGCTATTTTTTCGTCGCTCTTTCGAGCAACGGTTAGTGTTGTACCATCAATTGCAACATCAACGTGCGGAAGCTTTGCTGCTTCAAGGTTGCCTTTAGGGCCACTTACCTTGATAACATCGCTCTCGACCGTAATTGTCACGCCAGCTGGAATTTCAACTGGTAGTTTTCCGATTCGACTCATTAGTATTTACCTATTTTCCTTTAATATACTTTACAAATTACTTCACCACCAAGACGTTGTTTTGCAGCTTCGAAGCCGCTCATAACACCTTTGCTGGTAGAAACTAGTACAATTCCACGGCCACTTTTAATGCGTGGAATGTCTTTAACGCTCGTATACATACGACGTCCAGGCGTGCTCATTCGAGCAATTTCTGTAAATCGTGCGTTTTGGCCCTCTTCGTTAATAAGAATAACGATTTCTGCGCGTGGAGTGGCTTTTTCTACTGAAACGCTCTTTAGGAAACCGTTTTTAGCTAGTTCCTTAGCGATTGTTTCTTTGATTTTTGAATGCGGTAGACGTACTTCGTGTTTGCCAACGTTTGCGGCGTTACGAATACGTGTAAGCATATCTGCGATTGGGTCTGTTGATACCATACTCATAATTCTTACCAGCTTGCCTTTGTTATACCAGGAATTTCACCTTTGCTTGCGTGTTGTCTGAATGCTATACGACTCAGGCCAAAAGTTCTCATGTAACCGCGTGGGCGGCCAGTTTCTGAACATCGGTTTTTGAATCGTGTCGGTGAAGAATTGCGTGGTAATTTAGCAAGACCATCAAGATCACCGATTTTTTTAAGCTCAGCTCGTTTTTCTGAATATTTCGTGATCATTTTCTTACGTTTTAGATCACGTGCGATTGCTGATTTCTTAGCCATTAGTTGCTCTCCTTGCCAGTTTTTTCAAAAGGAATACCGAAACCTTCAAGCAACGCTCGCGAGTTTGTTGGATTACTATTGTTAATAACAAAGTTAATTTGTAGGCCGTGAGCCTGTGCAATGTCTTCGAATGTAAGTTCAGGAAATACTGATTGTTCAATAAGACCAAGACTGTAGTTGCCCTGCGGGTCAAATGCTTTAGCGCTTACACCGTGGAAATCACGAACACGTGGAAGAACAATGTTGGTAAGACGATCAAGGAATTCATACATTCTATCGCCACGAAGTGTTACCTTCATGCCAATTGTATTCATACCAGCTCGAATTTTGAATGATGCAATAGACTTCTTTGCAATTACATCAACAGGTTGTTGACCAGTAATTTTACGCAGTGTTGTTCGAACGATTTCAAACATACGTTTGTCGTCTTTGCTTCGGCCGAGGCCAACGTTAATAACAATCTTTTCTAAAGCAGGAACTTGATGAATGTTTTCAAGTTCAAGCTTCTTCTGCAGTTCACCAGCAAGTGTTTGCTGGAACTGTAGCTTCAGACGTGGCGCGGTTTTCGCGCTCGTATCTTTGCTCATACGTCAATCTCCTTGTTAGTTGTCTTAAATACACGAGCCTTGGTGCCGTCTTTTTTAACGACGTAGCCAACGCGGCTGGTTGTGTCTTTCTTTCCAGTTTGTAAAATCGCGACTTTACTTGCGTCTATAGCAACGTGCTTATCAATAATTCCGCCCTGTGGTTGTAGCATATTCGGCTTCACGTGACGCTTGATAATGTTGATTCCTTCAACCTTTACAGCATTTTCTTTTGGAAGCACTGCAACGATTTTGCCAGTCTTGCCTTTAAAGCTTCCAGTAATAATTTTTACTTGGTCGCCTTTTTTAAGTTTTAGATTAGCCATTAGAGTACCTCCGGTGCTAAGCTGATGATTTTTGCGTAGCCTGCTTCACGTAGCTCTCTAGGAACAGGTCCGAAGATACGAGTTGCTTTTGGTGCTTTGTCGTCACCAAGAATAACTGCAGCGTTTTCATCAAATTTAATGGTTGAACCGTCTTTGCGACGAATGGTGTGTGTAGTTCGCACTACCACGGCTTTTACAACAGACTTCTTTTTAACGGTGCCTGTTGGGTTAGCCTGCTTTACGCTCGCCACAATAACATCGCCCACATGAGCGTATCTCTTACGGCTACCACCAAGAACACGTATGCACAAAATTTCTTTTGCACCGCTGTTGTCGGCTACCTTTAATCGAGATTCTTGCTGTATCATGCTACAACCTCTTCTGCGGCGCCTTCTTTACGTTCAACAATAGCTTCTAGTTTGAAGGTTTTGTTTTTGCTAACTGGGCGGATTTCAACAATTGAAACCTTGTCGCCAAG
>DLGX01000083.1:17635-17938 GCA_002482925.1 Candidatus Saccharibacteria bacterium UBA7683 | reverse complement strand
ACTTCAAAGCCGGGTTTGTTAGCTAAATTAAGCGCCGTTTTAACGCCGCCAAAACCACCACCAACAATCACCACCTTTGTTGCTTGCTTACTCATTACTACTAAGCATAACATTTTTGACTAACAGATGGTAGATGAGCCTGCTATACTACTATGTAATGACACAAATAGGGTATAGAGGGATCTACAACAAAAAAACGAAGGCTCCATTTAGGGTGTCTCGTTCTAAAATAGAACTGTTTAAACAATGTCAGCGGTGCTTTTGGCTCGATGCTAAAAAAGGTATTAAGCGCCCAGATAGTCC
>DLGX01000083.1:0-17567 GCA_002482925.1 Candidatus Saccharibacteria bacterium UBA7683 | reverse complement strand
CATAATTTTACGGGTGTTCAGTTTGAATATAAGCCCGCTAATTTAGTTGTATTTGGCGCAGTTGATGATATTTGGGTCAACCCTAAAGAAGAACTAATAGTCGTGGATTATAAGGCCACCGCCAAAGACAGAGAAGTAAGCATTGATTCAGATTGGCAGATTGCCTATAAGCGCCAAATGGAAGTGTATCAGTGGTTACTGCGTCAAAACGGCTTTGTGGTTAATGAAACCGGCTACTTTGTCTATACAAACGGCCGGTTTGATCTTGATGAGTTTAATGATCGCTTAGAATTTAGAACCAAGCTTATACCGTATACCGGTGATAGTGAATGGGTCGAACAAACGCTCAAAGAAATGAAAGACTGCCTTGAACAAGATGATATTCCTCCGGTTGGTACTGCTGCAATGGGCGGGCCATGTAACTTCTGTGAATACGCCAAAGCCCGCACTGAACTAACACTTGATTACATACGAACAAAGCAAGGAAAGAAATGATTACATTAGCTCTTACAACAATCGGTATATATATGGGAATCTGGTTTATTATTTCAAAAGTTCTAAAACGCAACGATGTAGCAGATATCGCTTGGGGTTTTGGGTTCGTGGTGTTAGCATGGGTACTCTATCTGAACCGACCAAGTGTCCAGCTTTCTATAGCGCTATTTTTAGTAACAATCTGGGGAGTGCGACTAAGCGTACATATCTTACTGAGAAATATAAAAAAGCCTGAAGATTACCGTTATCAACAATGGAGAAAAGATTGGGGTAAGTGGTTTACAATTCGAAGTTTCTTTCAGGTTTTTGTGCTACAAGGGCTGTTACTAGTATGTATTTCTGCTCCAGTTGTATTTATGGGTCGTAGCGGCATAGATTCGGTGAGCTGGGTAAGTTTTGCAGGCGTAATTATTTGGAGCATTGGATTCTTTTTTGAAGCGCTTGGTGACTACGAGCTTTCTAAGTTTATAAAGAATCCAAGAAACAAGGGTGAAGTAATGCAAGAAGGTTTATGGGCGTATACTCGGCATCCAAACTATTTTGGCGAAGTAACCCAGTGGTGGGGAATATGGCTTATAAGTTTTGGCTCGCCTTTATTTCTGTGGGGGATTATCGGACCGCTTACCATCACCACGCTCATTTTAAAAGTATCTGGTATACCGCTTCTTGAAAAGAAGTATGAAGGTAATAAAAAGTTTGAAGCGTATAAAAAACGAACAAGTAAGTTTTTTCCGCTTCCACAAAAGAAAGGGTAATATATGGATTACGTAAAGATTTACAGTGCAATGGCGGTAGCATTTTTAGCGTTCGATAGCATATGGTTGGGGATTGTAGCTAAGAACTTGTATAAAAAATATATAGGCCACGTAATGGCGGCTAATCCAAATTTTGTTGCTGCTGGAATATTCTACGCCCTCTTTTTATTCGGGTTACTTATGTTGGTGGTAATTCCTGCAGGCAAGGCGCACTCGTTAACTCAGGCGCTTTGGGGAGGGGCTTTGTTTGGCTTAGTGTGTTACGCCACATATGATCTTACCAGCCAGGCTGTAATAAAAAACTGGCCTACCACCATTACGGTAATCGACCTACTTTGGGGAACATTCGTTACAACAATAGTTGCACTCGTCGGGTATTGGGTTGCAAGCGTACTATTTGTATAAAAACTTTAGTGGCCTGCGCTGATAGTAGCTTTTTCACCAGTTTGAAGATCTTTGATATTCGGAAGTAGATTCGAAACCAGAAGTGCCAGTAAAGCAAATCCAGTAGTAAAGAGCATAGCCACTTTGTTACCATCTACAGTTGCTTCATGTGTTGCTTTTACAATTTCTGCCTTCACGGCGGTAGGAAGCTGATCATTACCTTTCGGTGATTCAAATTCAATATTAGAACCGGCATCTTTAACACTGTTTACAATCTGGGTTTTAGATTCACGAGGAAGCACAGGGCTGGCCTCAAGCTTCTTTACAACGCCACTGGTAAGTGTTGCAATCAATGCTGCGCCAATAATTGCAGAGCCAAAACTTGCACCTACTTGGCGTAGCGTGTTGTTAACACCCGAAGCTTCACCTGATTGCTGTACAGATACTGCTGAAAGTGTGAGGTTGGTGAGCTGGCTGAAACCAAACCCCATGCCAAGCCCATAAATGAACAAGCCTGGTGCAAGCGTCCACACAGTCGCCGTAACACCAAGTGCAAAGTATATGTAGGCTGCACCGAGTCCACTAATAATAAACCCAAGTTGAATAATGCGTTTTGGTGTTAAGTAGCGCATAAGTTTAAGCGAAGAAGGCGCGCCAACCATAATGGCAAGCGACATAGGAACTAAGCCAAGGCCAGTATGAAACGCATCAAGACCGAGAACACTTTGGTAGAAAATTGGTACTGCAAAGATTAATCCTGTCTGACCAAGCGCCAGCATCATAGTAGTAAGTGTACCAGCGGTGAATTGCTTGTTTTTGAAAAGGCCGAGTGATACAAGTGGCGTGTGTCCATTTACTTCGTGCTTGTATTCAAATAGACCAAACAATCCTAGCAATGCTGCACCAACTGCAATTGCGATAGGTGCAATAGAAAGGCCGAAAGGTGCAAAAGAATGTCCAAATACGGCAAAGCTTTCTTTAGCTAATCCCCAGCCATAGGTGCTTGATTCGATAAGGCCATACACCATTGAAACTAATCCTACAGAACTAAGAAGTATACCGATAATATCGAGTTCAATTTTTTCAGCTCTATCTCTCGCTTCTTTTACAAAACGAGCACCAAGAATAAGTAGAATTACCACAATAAGGTTAATTCTAAATGCCCAACGCCACGAATAATTTGCGGTTAGCCATCCGCCTAAAATTGGCCCTATTGCTGCTGCACTGGCTGCAACACCGCCCCATACAGCAAATGCAAGCGCACGATCTTTGCCGGCATAGTTATTAACAAGAAGTGCCGCAGTAGCAGGCATCATAAGTGCTGCACCAATACCTTCAATGATCGCGTTACCAAATATTACCCAAGCTATGGTTGGTGCAAAAGAAGTTATGATTGAACCCACCGCAAACAGAATGGCACCTAAAATAAACATTCGTTTTCTACCGAATAAATCACCGAGCCTTCCACCCGTAACTGTTAAGGCTGCGAGTGTTAAAGAATAGGCCGAAATAACCCATTGAATGTTTTGTACTGTGGTATCAAGGTCATCAAGAATGTTGCGAATTGAAACATTTAGTACAGTAGTGTCGATAATAATAATCATTACGGCGCTACTGAGCACAATTAACGGCAACCACTTCATCAGCCCAGTACGCTCTTTAATCTCGCTTTTTAATTTTTCCATACTTATTCCTTGGTAACGTCGACCGTAATTTTGTTAATGGTATTTAGAAGTGTTTCCATTTCTTTTATGCTCACCGAACTGAATTTACCTTCGATATGATCGAGAAATTTTTCGTGGATTTCTTCAAACAATGTTTTGCCACCGCTAGAAAGCTTAATGTTCGTAACACGACGATCATGTTCATCATCGATTCTTTCAACAAGATTCTTTTCTATAAGTTGATCTACCATTTGCGAAACTGCAGAAGGGCTCACGCTAAATTCTTTAGCTAGCTGGCTTGTTGTGCAGGGCTTTTCTTTTAAAGAAATCAGCAATTCTAGTTGTGGGCGACTAAGATTAAACTGTGCTAAAAAACCATCCCTCGAAGTAGCCATAGCTCTATATAGATTACTGAGTGCAGGCATAAGTTTTTGAAGATATTCTAAGCGTTTTTTCTCTAACATTACTTAATAGTTTAGTTACTTACCTATTTGTTGTCAATAATTATTTTAGCTAAGGTATACTGTTTGTAATGAGATTACGGCTAAAGAAGAAGTATATAGAACTAGGCGAAATTGTTTCGTTAGTATTTGAAAGCCTCGATTCATTAACGTGGCAAGCAGGTCAATATATTAACCTTACAATGCCAGATGTACCACCAGTAGATGCTGATCGCTTGTTCACTATCGCATCGGCACCATACGAAAAGGATCTTTTAATTACTACTTATATTGGAACAAGTATGTACAAGAGGCGTATGGCGACGCTTGAACCAGGTGATGTTATTGAAGCAGACCAACTGGGCGGTGATTTTATTTGGGCTGATGATGGTAGAAAGAAGCTATATATTGCAGGGGGCATAGGGGTAACAACATTTAGAAGTATTATTCTTGATCAGATTCATAAAAATATCCCAAATAACGCACTATTACTTTATGCGGGTAAAAACGAGCGACGTCCGTTTGTTAAAGAGCTTCGTGCTGCAGCTAAAAAAGATCCTAGTCTTGAAATTAAAGATTATGTAGAAACAAGGCTTACTTTAGCGCAACTTTTAGCTGATGTTCCAGATGTGTTTGAACGAACCGTGTATCTTGCTGGTTCACAAAAATTCTCGGAAGATTTAGGCGAAGGGTTAATTCAAAACGGTATTGCCCGCAACCAGATTAAATATGATTATTTTGATGGTTACGTAGATATCGAATATTAAACTACTCCGTTATTCGCGCGCAGGAGGGAACCCAGTCCACGAGCAATCCTTTTCCTTTCTCGTCATCCTGAGCAGAGTCGAAGGATCCAGTGTCACTTCTTTTTTTCATCACTTTTGTCAGCAAAAGTAATATAAAACCGCGCCCATAGCATCAAAGCCTCGATGTACCTCCGCATGTATTTTTGCTGCGAAAAGACGATGACAAGCATCCCTTACCATTCTCTAATTGCTTGTTCGGGCAAGTCTTTTCTTAACTCAGCAAAATACATGCTGCGCTACTCGGGTTTTGCTGAATGGGCGGAAGGAGCTAACTTGCTTTGCTCGGATTATTTGATGGTCAGATCAAGTGTTTGGGCAAGTAGTTGCGCGATTTCAATTAAATTTTGGTTCGAGATAGTCGCTCCTTTTAAGCCAGTAATGCCGTTAACTGAATGAAGTGGCGTTTCGCTAAATTCTAATCTTTTAATAACGCAGTTTGAAAAGTCGGCACCATCAACAATGCATGTCTCAAAAGCAACAGAACTAAGTCTGCTCATTCCAAAGTCTGCTTCGGTTAAATCACAACTACGGAATATACAGCGTTCAAATGTTGAGCTTCTAAAGTTTGCTAGTGTAAAGCGACAGTTTTCAAAAATTATATCTTTAAAATTACCTTCCGGAAGCTGTAGTCCTGTAAGCTGGGCGTTTTTAAACGTGGAACGAATTACTGCAGAGCGCAACGCAGAAATATTATTAGCAACTAAATCGGTAAAAACAGAATCTGAAAAGTCAAAATATGTATATTTGCCAGGCTCTAAAGCGAGTTTTTCTTTCAAAACCCCACGCAGCTCAACAGAATTTTTAGCAAGCTCTTCAAGCGGTTCTACATCATGAATTCTTGGTGTATCAATAAGCTGGGCAATTGTTTTTGGGGTATTCATGTAACTATCTTATACTAAGTACATATGGAAATGCTTTTGATTGTCATTGTAATTGCATTAGTTCTGGTTGTGGGAGCTTTACTGTTTGTTATTAACAAAAAACTTTCAACTCCGCAAAACGATCAGGCCACACAATTGTTAAAAGCTGATCTTGATAATCTGAACCGTGGCGTGGGCGACTTAAAAGAAAGCCTGCAAGAAAACATTAGCCAGAAGCTACAGCAAAACCAAATGCAAACTAATGAATCAATTCAGCGCCAGTTTCAGCAAAGCGCCAAGATAATCGCAGATGTTACCCAGCGCCTGACTAAGCTTGATGAAACTAATAAACGGGTTGTTGACGTAGCAGATGAACTCAAAACTTTGCAAAACGTATTACAAAACCCTAAACAGCGCGGCGTGGTAGGTGAATATTACCTGCAAAGTGTTTTAGAAAACGTTATGCCACCGGGTAGATTCCAGATGCAGTATAGATTCGCAGACGGCGAAATTGTCGATGCGGTAATATTTTTACAAGACGGTAAAGTTTTACCGATTGATTCAAAGTTCAGCTTAGAAAATTACAACCGTCTTATTGAAGAAGCAGATAAAGCTACTAAAGAAGCAATTGTAAAAAAATTTAAGACCGATCTTAAAAACAGAATAGATGAAACCAGTAAATATATACGACCTAATGAAGATACTATGGATTTTGCGTTCATGTTTATTCCGTCAGAGTCACTCTACTACGACCTGTTAATAAACAAAGTGGGAACAACCGCTACAAACTCACGAGATTTAATAGAATACGCCTTTCAAGAGAAAAAAGTCATTATTGTAAGCCCAACTAGCTTCATGGCATACCTCCAGACCGTTATGCAGGGCCTCAGAAGCTTGCAGATTGAAGAACAGGCTAAAGAGATTCAAAAGCGCGTAGGCGAGCTAGGGCGACACATTGGTGCGTATGAAGGTTTAATGCAAAAACTCGGGGGTAGTTTGGGTACAACAGTAAACCACTACAACAATGCACACAAAGAACTCAAGAAGATAGATAAAGATGTCGTAAGAATTGCAGATGCTACCCCTGCTGTAGAACCGTTAATCCTTGAAAAACCTTCTGTAGAAGCAGAATAAAAAAAGTACAAAAAGGTATTGACACTTTGGCCTATAAGTTGTATAATGACGAAGTAAATCTTAGAAAGATTGAGTATGTCACCAGAGAGCATTAACCCAGTACAGATAGATATGGCCGAGCAGGCTAGACTTGCTGTTGGCGGTGCTTTTGCAGAACAAATGCAAGCTGACTACCTTGATGTTTCTATGAACTCAGATTATGCAGGGCTCGATCATTTTGGCGAGTGGTATGCACTTGGTGCCTTTGCTGAAACTGCTGATGATGCTACGGCTGTATATGAACAGCATTCTGCCACTTGGAACGCCAGTATTGCTGCGCTAGTACAGAAAGAAGCTATTTTTGCAGTACAACAGCAGACCGAATTTGCATTCTGGCAAGAACCTACTACTGAAGAAGATGACGAAACTGACAATACAGTTTTAGAGTTCACTCGTCGACAAAAACAATCAGCTGGGCTACTAGCACTCGTTTTTGATCAACGCGCTGCTTAAGAAATTATAAACCAAATGTGTATTACCCAAGAATTTGTCTTGGGTTTTTGTTAATCGTCTTATCATCATCCGACATAGTAATTTCACTGTAAGCAAAACTCCGGCGAGTGCCGGAGTTTTATGAGAACGGTCAGTCACGATGTTCTTATTTTTTTGCTTTTTTGGCTACTTTTTTAACTTCTTTCTTACCTTTTTTGACAACAGCAGTAACTTTAGTAACTACTGTTTCTTTCTTTTTGAAAGGGTTAACTGCTTCACCCGCAACAAGCATGAATAGGTTCATACCAATTGCACCACCAAGAAGTGCGCCTAGAAGTGTTTCCCAAGTTAAACGACTTGCAGCCTTCTTATTACTTTCTGGTGCAGTTTGACCTGCAAGTGATTGTACCGCACTTTGTTGATCTGCTTTTTCTGTTGCAGCCAGTGCAATAGCTGGGTTAAGAACAGCACCATCTACCAAAGTTACACGAGGTGTTTCTTTGGTGGTAGTTGAGGTACTTGCGTTTTGAACAGCCTGTCCAAGTAAACCGCCACCTACTGCAAGACCAGTTAGCAGTGCAAGACCAGTTAGCAGTGCTTTAGCACTATCTACAACATTACGTTGACATGCTGCAGCTACTGCAAATGCAAAGACTGCAGTACCAAGTAGTTCTGCTAAGAAGATTTTACCATCGAGGCTACCAAAGCTAGCGAAAGAAATACCGTAGTTTCCACCTTGGTAGAACTGGCTTACTAATAGCGCTAAAAGCGCACCAGCAAGTTGCATAGCCCAATAAAAGGGAACTTTAACGCCTTCAAGTTTTTTTACTGACCATAGGCCAAATGTAATAGCTGGGTTAACGTGTGCACCCGAAACTGAGCCAATTGCCAGCACGATTACTACAAGTGCAAAACCCACGATAATTGGATTCGCAACAGTAATTGCAACTGTGGCTAGTATAAATGTACCAACCAGTTCAGCTAACAGCGCAGTAGGCTGCAAATTTAAGTTTTTTGCTTTCATCGAGAAACCCTCCTTAGTTTGTTCATAGTATAGGTATACTTGAAATGCGCAAAAAATACAACTAATGCTTGTTTAAAATATCTAATAAAAGGACTATACTAAGCATGGAGGATCTTTTGTATCACTCCGTCAAGCCGGGTCATACGCCCGGTTTATTGTTTGAATTTTAGCTCTATGAACAATTGGCGCAGTAGCCGGTAATTTCTAAATCATGCCGAACTGGCCGAAACCCATTATTGGCAGCAGTTTGTTCAATTGCGTATTCAATTTCGGGAGTATGTACATCTATAACGGTTTCACAGCGAAGGCACGTAAGGTGGTGATGGTGTTCTTGAAAGCTGTCACCAAGTTCTACTCGGTATTTAAAGCCGGTATAGACTTTTTTGGCAATTCCAAGGTCTATAAACAAATCAACAGTTCTGTATACAGTTGCTCTGTCAACATTTGGTAGGGCAGTGATAAGTTGGTGCAGGGTTGCTGGCTGAACACTTAGTAGTGTTCTGAGTACTGCCATTCGGGTTTTTGTAGCGCTAAACCCTTGTTGTTTCAGTAAGTTTTTTATTTCTAATTCCATAAAAATGTACCTTGTTTATACAAAAAGTATAACAAATTGCGACACATTTGCAATAATAGTGTGATTCGCTAAAATATTACTTGATACAGTAAAAAAGGAAAGCATTCATGGCAAATTACGGACACATTATAGTATTTTCGCTTCTCGGCGGCATATTTTCATTAATCGGAGGAATAATTCTACTGAGTAAAGAAAAATGGGCACATGCATTAGCTCGTTATGCGACGCCATTTTCTGCAGGGGCACTACTTGCAGCGGTATTTTTAGATTTATTGCACGAAGGTGTAGAACAGGCAGAGGCATACACGGTGCTACTAGCTACCTTAGTGGGTATGATTATTTTCTTCTTTGCGGAACGGTTTTTGCATTGGTTCCATCATCACCATGGTGAAGAAGGTCACAAAGATGCCACCACTGGCTTAATTGTTGTAGGCGACACGCTTCATAACGCACTTGATGGCGTGGCAATTGCTGCTAGTTTTTTAATTAGTATTCCTACTGGCATTATTACCACTATTGCGGTTGCAGTACATGAAATACCTCAAGAAATTGGTGATTTCGGACTACTTTTAAAGAAGGGCATGAGGCGCAGAAATGTACTGTTAGTCAATGTATTTAGTGCGCTTGCTACTGTGCTGTTTGCGCTGGTGACTTTTTGGTTAGGTAGTGATGCAAAGTTACCTATTGGCGTGTTGCTGGGCCTGAGCGCAGGGTTTCTGCTGTATATTGCGGCGAGTGACATTATTCCCACTATTCACGACGAAATACCAAAAGATAAACTATTCGATATACGGCCATTCTTACTTGTTCTGGGTGCTGTGGTAGTTGGTCTTTCAATTAATGTTGCACATAAGTATATAGATGCAGATCACAGCAACACTACAGAATCTTCACAACATGACGAGCACGATCATGCAGAGAATGATCACTAGGGTGTAGATAGCAGAAATCAGCAAATAGTCTGAGTACTGTCATCTATTTGCTACTATCTGTTATCTTGCGCTATAAAATCAATGCTAAGCGCAGCAGACCAACTAAACGGATGTGCCCCGGCAGGACTTCCATCAAGCGGGCTGAAATATTCATATGCGCCATGCGCTTCAATTAGTTCTAGTGATTTCTTTACAATGTGATTAGCTTCAGCAGTGTAGCCATACCTGCGAAGCCCCTCAACTATTAACCAGTTTGTATTGATCCAGGTTGGTCCTTGCCAGTATCGTACCGGTTGAAAGTACTTAGAGTTTTTTGGAACTGAAGCTATGGGGTATTTGGTGGTCCAGTTTCTAGATTTCATAAGATCTACTAAGTGAGCTGCGCGCTTTTTACTGATTGTTCCAGCATACAGTGGCAAGAAAGTAGCAATACTTGGTTCGGTAATAAGTTCGAACGTATTAAAACTACGGCTGAAGTACTGCTGATGGTGTTCATTCCAAAGAAGTTCGAGCGCGTGGGGAGCCTTCTTCATACGTTCCCATAGCCAACCGGGTAGTTCTGCATTAATTTCCCGAGCGATGGCGGTCAGTTGTGTGTTAGCGCGAATTAAAATTGAATTGAACGCCAGGTCTTCAATAGAAAGATTGGCATGTCGAAGAATCAGCCGTGTCTGATACTGTTTTCTGCGCAGTCTTCGTACGATGCTATAGAGCCCAAGCGCATCGATAGTATCAATACGTTCATATGCTGGAAGGTACTTGGTATCTCTTCTGAAGGCATTAAAAAGACTGTCGAGCTTCAGAGCACGTACTGTTTTGATCCAGAGCGGAAGATCGCTCAGGTGCATTTCGCTCATCCAGCTTGGCGTGTTATCTAGACCGCATTCCCACGGGTGTATAAGTACTGCAAGGCCTTCCCCGTGCGGGTCACGTTCTCGGTAAATCCATTCGTGGTACTGCAGTAAATTTTTAAACACGCTTTCATACCACTGCTTTCGCTCAGCTTTTGTCAGCATTTCCCCAATTTTAACAATTGCTTCGGCGAGCATTGGCGGCTGCGTAATACCGCTCGTCTTCATGTTTTTAGGAGAATGCTTTGAAACATTCGAGTGCCAGATATCATCGGAATAGCGTTTCTCTGAACCATAAATAATATTTGGAACCATGCCATTCTTCCACTGGCCGCGGAACAGGCTCTTAATTTCTTTCTGAGCCCTATTTACATTGAAGTGACGCTGGCCAATAGCAGTAAAACAACTATCCCACAACCACTGATGAGGGTAGAGTTTAGTGGTTGGCTTGGTCCAGCTGCCAAGATCATTTTGTTTGAGTACCGCTTCGCAGTATTCTAATAGTTTTTTATGCCCATCCATATTGGACTTAAGTATAAGCTAAATAGACTAAATATTATAGATCCAACCGGGTTGCCATGATTTGGTTATTCGCCAATTTGTAGCAATAGCTTCTTGCCAGGTTTTACTATTAGCAATAACTTCTAGTGCGAGTTGTGGCCCTTCATGAGCAACGATTGCAACATGACCATCTGGATACTTTTGTTTCATTTCATCTACAAAAGAACGTAGCCGTAGCTCAACGTCTTTGTAACTTTCTCCACCAGGAAAAGGAGTGTCAATAAAGTTTTCCATAGAATTCTTAAAGCTGTGAGTTTTACCATTTAAATCACCATAGTTGGCTTCACGTAGTCGCTCATCTACAATAATTTTATGTGTTTTGCCAAAGCCATACTGCGCAGAGTCAATTGCTCGCTGTAGGTCTGAACAAAATACAACTTCAAATGAATCGTCTTGCACCTGCTTCGGCAGATTCTTAGCTTGTTCAATGCCGGTTTCAGATAACACGCCCGGAAGCCAGCCTGTGGCTTTGTGGGTTTCATTGTCTGTTGTAGTGCCATGTACAAAGTAGGTTATCTTCATAAGTTTTATCTGTAGTTAGTAAATTCTAGTGGAAAGTCAAAGTCGGAATCTCGAAGTACCTGCATAACACCTTGAAGTTCGTCGCGCTTTGGTGAAGATACGCGTATTTCTTCACCTTGTATTTGGGGTTTCACTTTCGGATAATGATCGCGAATTAGTTTTGTAACTTTTTTAGCATTTTCTTGATTCAAACCTTTTCTAAATTCAAGTTCCCATTTTATTTGCATATTGCCTTCAACAGGGTCTTTGCTTACATCTAAAATTTTCTGGCTTACACCTGCGCCTGCAAGTTTCTTACGCAGAATATCGATAATACTATCAAGATGAAACTGATTGTCTCCAATAATTGTAACGCCAGTTTTATTGCCGTCGGTAAATTCTATGTTAGCTTTCGTGCCTTTAAAATCGTAGCGACTGGTAATTTCGCGTTGCGATTGTTCAACAGCGTTCGTAACTTTTGCTATGTCGTAATCTGAAACTATATCGAATGATGAATCTTTAGCCATGATTTTATTATACCACTTGCAGAATGTTTAAGTATTTGCTTAAATTAAGTACATACTTAAACATATTAAAAGGAGGTTCTATGAATTTATTGGTTGTTACTGTAAGCGTGCGAAAAGGCCGAGCTGGTAAAAAAGTTGGCGATTGGTTTGTAGGTCAGGTTGAAAAAGATGGTCGTTTTGAAGTAGATCATGTGGATCTCAAAGAACTTGATCTTTCTTATGAACTTCCAGAAATGCTACCTTCTATGGTTACAAATAGTGATTACGCCGAAGAAGAAGATCGTACATGGGCAACGCATGTTAACAACGCTGATGCAGTGGTGTTTGTAAGTCCGGAATATAATCATGGAATGCCGGCTTCATTAAAAAATGCGCTCGATCACTTAGGAAATGAATGGAATGGCAAGCCTACCGGATTTGTTGGTTACGGTGCAGCGGGCGCACCATACGCACAGGCTAACTTGTCGCTTGTAGCTGGGTGGCTAAAGCTTGATATTGTAACTCCACGTGTAGGCATTGCAGAAATCTGGTCAGCTTTTAATGAAAATGGCGAATTAGCTTTTGCTGACCACTACGAACACCAGGCTAAATCTGTAATAGATGCACTGGTTAAAAAAGTTGAAGGCTAAAAAATCAATTTAAGTAAAAGAAAGGCAAGCAATTGTCTTTCTTTTTACCTATACTTATAAATTATGGAAGAAAAAACACTCCCGTGCATAGAAAAGTTAGCGTTTAGTTCAAAAGAATCTGCTCAAGGCGCGGCAACATACGCCAAGCATCTGCACGGAACTAAACTTAAAGTATATAAATGCAGACACTGCCACCTCTGGCACCTGGCAAGCGTATAAGAAGGTGGTATAGTTGTATTAAGTTAAAAAGGAATAAAAAATGAAAATGCAAAAAACAAACGATAGTATAATAATAAACAATTCGGCAACAGTAAGTATCACTGTTGCAACTATTATAGGTGCCACAGGAATAGGCTTGTGCGTGTACGGGCTCTTATTAAGCGATCTAAGGATACTTTCTTTGGCCGGCTTAGGCTTGCTGATAGTAGCAGTGCTTGTTTTAGTTTTCGCAAAAAGTTCAACAATAGAGCTTACTAAGTCACGCGATTCATTTATAAGGGCTAAGGGTTTATTTACCGAATCAAGCACGCAAAAATTTATGCTTAGCGAAGTCGCGCTCGTCGAGTTAAACATTCGACAAATCGCCAGGACTCAGGGTGAGCCATCAAATCGACAAAATCAGCAAGTTGCAACAATTTTTCTAAGAACTAAATCAGGCCAACAAATCAAACTAGGTAGTGGAAGTCGTACTGTTGGCATAGGTGGTCTAATGGGCTCTATGATTCAGGATGCGCCATTAAAAAAAGAGGCAGATGAAATTGCTGCATTCATTGGTGTGCAAATGCAGAGTTCTGGAGATCTTGGCCCAAGGCAGATGATGAATGAAATCAGCACTATGTATAAAGGTACAAACGACGAGTCGAGTAATGGTTCACAAGTTAATGTGGATACTGGCGCAGTTTCTAGCTTACCCCAGACAAATGTTTCTAACGGACAGGCAATAACTGAAGAAGAACAATCTCGGCAGACCGAAACAAAACTATAAAGATAGTTATAATTATGTATATGTAGAATTAATTTTTTGTGGTATCTGTAGTATACTATTTTTTGATGGCACAAAAAGTTTTCTTTTTTAACTTTTTTACAACCCGCTAAGCGAGGCGATTTTGTCATGAACAACTTCCTCGCACCAAGGCGAGGTTTTTTTATTAAAGTAAGGTAGAATTTATAGGTATATGGAAGATATTCAACACACACGCGAGCTACTGCTCAAAAAGCTAGAAACACTTGAAGACAAACATGTAATTTTACGCGCACCAGAACTTCGTGAACTCTACGGAAAGATCAAAGATCAACCAGAAGACCAGCGTGCAACTTTTGGTCAAGCAGTAAACGCTTTAAAACAAGAACTTGAGGCTCAGATCTCAGATCTTAGTTCGCAGATCTCAGACTTAAAGCCGATTGATGTCACCGCACCTATAGATGTTAATAGTGTTATTCCAGAATTGCTCTCAACAGAAAATGGCACAACCCACCCTATTAGTGCAGAAATTCAAAAAATCAGCGACATTTTTTACCGAATGGGCTTTGAGATTTCGCCTTCAAGAGAAATTGACGACGAATATCATATGTTCACCAGCCTTAACTTCCCAGAAGGTCACCCCGCAAGAGATGATTACGACACCTTCATGACCGAAGAAGGCTTAGTAGCACCTGCACACACTTCAACTATGCAGCATAGAATTATCAAAGCTCACAAAGAAAGTCTAGAAGCTGGCGAACCAATCGCAGTTCTTGCGGTTGACAGAGTATTTAGAAACGAAGATCTTGATGCACGCCATGAACATACCTTTCACCAAGCAGAAGGTGTGTATGTAGGTAAGGGAATCACCGTTGGAAATTTAGTAGGAACATTAAAACAGTTCTTGACCAGTTACTTTGGCAAAGATGTTGAAACTAAAATTACCCCGTTCTACTTTCCGTTTACCGAACCTAGTTTTGAATTTTCACTTTCATGTCCGTTCTGCTCAGAAGGCGAAGATTGTCGTGTTTGTAGTAGCGAACGTTGGATTGAACTTCTTGGGTGCGGTATGATTCACCCGAATGTACTGAAAATGGCAGGCGTAGACCCAGAAGTTTACACTGGTTTTGCGTGGGGTTGCGGTATAGAACGACTCATCATGATGAAACACAACATAGAAGATATCCGTCACTTCAATAGCGGTAAATTAGCTTTTTTGAGGCAGTTCAAATGAGAGTCTTGGTTTTCGGAGACAGTATTACACAGGGCTACTGGGCTGTGACAAATGGCTGGGTAGATCAGGTGCGTTTACATTATGACTCCCTCAAGCTTAAAGATCTAAATGGCAAAGATCAGCCAACAGTTTTTAATCTAGGTATTTCAGGTAATACGTCTCAAGATGTTGCTAAGCGAGTAAAAGCCGAAGTAATCGCAAGGACAGAAAATAATGTTTTGCCCATTGTTTTATTGCAAATTGGCGTGAATGATTCATACGAAGATAGTAGCGGCAAAAAAATTGACGTTGAAACATATAAGCAGAATCTTCGAAACATCATAAACGACATCAAATCTAATGTTGCGAGCATTATATTTATAGGCTCAAGTGCAAATGATGACGCTTTAACTGCTCCAGCACCATGGCGTGATGACCTTTTCTATAAATCTGCTGAAATAGAAAAATACGAAAATGCAATGAGGCAAATTTCAGAGGAGTTCGATATTGAATTTATCCCGGTATTTGAAGAATTCAAGAAAAAACTCGAAGCAGGTGAAACTTTACTTGCCGACGGTCTTCACCCAAATATAGATGGTCATAAGGCAATTTATGAAATAGTAATGCCGAAATTACAGGAGTTATTAAAATGAAAGTTAGTTTAAACTGGGCGAAAAATATCGCTAAACGGTATTCGGATATTGATTTAATTGATATTTCTACTGATGAATTAGTGAAGCTTGCTACGGAACGGCTTGGCGGAATTGAAGGAGTTACTGACCTTTCTAAGCACTACGATGGCATAGTTGTCGCTAAGGTTATGAGCTGTGAAAAACATGCAAATGCCGACAAGCTTAACGTATGCAAGGTTGATGACGGCGGTGTGGTTAAAGATGTTGCACGCGATGAAAACGGCTACGTGCAAGTGGTATGTGGTGCACCAAATGTTAGTGAAGGCATTTTGGTTGCATGGCTTCCACCTGCCAGCATTGTGCCTGCAAGTTACGGCGAAAAAGAGTTATTTGTACTCGAAGCAAGAGATCTAAGGGGTGAACTGAGTAATGGAATGATTGCAAGCCCACGAGAACTAGGCGTAAGCGAAGATCACGAAGGAATATTAATAATCGATCCAACTACGCCAGTGTCAGTGGCTCGTCATTCTGAGCGAAGTGATAACAAAGTCGAAGAATCTAGATCTTTCGACTCTGCTCAAGATGACAAGATGGTCCAGCCTGGAACGTTGCTTAAAGATCTCTACGATCTTGACGACACTATTTTAGAAATTGAAAATAAAATGTTTACGCATCGTCCAGATGGTTTCGGTCATCTAGGCGTAGCGCGCGAAATTGCAGGTATTCAACATAAGGAATTTAAATCCCCACAGTGGTATTTAAAACCAGTGCTTCCTGAAGCGGACAGTCCAAATATTTCAGTTACTATAGAAGACAAAGAACTCAGCCCGCGCTATATGGCTGTGGAATTTGAAAACGTACATATTAAACCAAGTCCTGTATGGTTACAAAGCTACCTTAAGCGAGTAGGGATTCGGCCAATTAATATAATTGTCGATATTACCAACTTCATAATGATGGAAACGGCTCAGCCGCTGCATGCATTTGACTTTGATAAAGTAGCCCAAAACGGTAAGGTAGAAATTTCTGTAAGAAGGCCAAAAGAAAACGAAAAGCTTCTGCTACTTGATGGTAAAGAAATTCAGCCACATAAAGATGCAACCTTAATAACTAGTGCTAAAGGTCCGATTGCGCTCGGCGGGGTTATGGGCGGCGGTAATTCCGAGATAGATGAAAACACTACTCATGTGGTTTTGGAGTGCGCCACCTTCAATATGTATAACATACGAAAAACTAGTATGATTCACGGGCTCTTCACCGATGCTGCAACTAGGCTTACTAAAGGCCAGCCAGCTCGGCAACTCCCTTCTGTGCTTGCAAAAGCAATTGAAATGTTTGAAGAGTTGGCCGGGGCTAAACTTGTTGGCGGCGTAACAGACGAGTATCCAGCTCGAGCTGAGAATCAACCACAGTATATTGAAGTAGCTTCAAAGTTTATTAATGACCGTCTTGGGTCAAAGTTTACTGACGATGAAATTGTAAAACTTCTTACTAACGTAGAATTTGAAGCTCACGTAGCTTCTGGTCCAATTTCAGTAACTCCACCATTTTGGCGTCCTGATATTGAAATAGAAGAAGATATTGTAGAAGAAGTTGGCCGAATGTATGGCTTTAACCAGCTTCCTACGGCACTACCTATGCGTTCAATTGCACCCGTAACACCAGACGCTATGCGTA
The DNA here is from genome assembly GCA_002482925.1 of Candidatus Saccharibacteria bacterium UBA7683. GTDB lineage: Bacteria > Patescibacteriota > Saccharimonadia > Saccharimonadales > UBA7683 > UBA7683. The sequence continues at coordinate 476 of DLGX01000083.1, read as the reverse complement.
CGCTAAAATCTGAAATTAGAACAACGCTTGCACGAGCAGGAGCGAATGAACTTTTAACGTATAGTTTTGTGCACGGTGATTTACTTAAAAATGCTGGCCAAGATCCAACGCAAGCATTTGCGCTCAGAAACGCATTAAGCCCAGATTTACAGTATTACCGCCTTAGCTTGTTGCCGAGTTTGCTCGACAAGGTGCACTCAAATATCAAGGCTGGCTTTGACGAGTTCACGCTATTCGAAATCGGCAAAGCGCATAGCAAACCAGTTAATGAACAGACAGGCTTGCCCGATGAATACAACTTCTTAGAAATGGTGTACGTATCTTCAAAACCTAAAGAAGGTGCCGCGTATTATCAAATGCTTAAACAAGCTGATACTTTGCTTACGGATCTAGGAATCCCGTACCGATTAGAAAAGCCAGATCAAGTTGTGATTGAAAATCCAGAAAAGAAACTTCAATTTGAAGCACCGTTTTCT
>DLGX01000038.1:2735-4644 GCA_002482925.1 Candidatus Saccharibacteria bacterium UBA7683 | reverse complement strand
GATTCTTCGCCGTCAATTGCTACTTGTGAGCCACTTGCTACAAATGTATCGTCAATTTTTCTACCATTTAAAATTGCTTTTTTACCGCATCTACAGATAGTTTTGAGCTCTTCTAAACTATGTGACAGTTCGAATAATCTGATTGATCCTGGAAACGCTTTGGTTTGAAAATCAGCGCGAAGCCCGTAACAAATAACTGGAATATTGAGTTCAACGGCGACTGTAAAAAGCTGTTCGATATGTTTTGGCGTAAGAAACTGTGCTTCATCTACTAGTACACAACCAAGCTTTGAGTCTGCTTTCTTCTTCTCGGTAATTATTTGGTAAAGATCATCCTGCTCAGAAACCAGCAGATCAACTGTTCTGCTTGTTCCCAGGCGCGATGTAATTGTTTGACCACCCTTAGTATCAATACCAGGCTTAAGAAGTAGTACGTGCATATCGCGTTCTTCATAGTTATGCGCCACTTGAAGAACTGCAGTAGATTTACCACAGTTCATTGCCCCATACCGAAAGTACAACTTTGCCATAGATTAATAGTAGCAAAGTAAAAATAGACGGTCGAGTCAATTAGCTAGCGTTGCGATATTGCAAATGTGTTTTGTGATAGTCCAGAGTTTGTATATTATAAGAAGAACATGGCTGATTACTCAGAAGAAATCACACATGCACTTAAGCTAATTGATGCTGGTGAGTGCGACCAAGCTTATTTAGCGGTGACAGAATTTGGTGATTTTCGAAACCTTGCCGAACAATCGTATGCTGAAATTGGAGCAGATGACGTGGCTGTGGCAGTACACCACGAAGGCGAACATACGAGCGCTGCCCAGCACGTAGGCGTCAGGGTGCTTTATTATGCTGTTGTATTTCATGCGCCAGACACTGTTGCCATGCCAGGTTCGACTATTGGTGTGCAAACAATCATCAATCTTGAATTAAATAACGAACAACTTTCAAACTTAGAAAGAGCCGCGGTTCTTGGATATCCTTCAATTTTATCTACTGGAGACTTGGCGGCAATGGCAGAACTCGGATATGATCTAGATTCATTACGGCAAGAAGTTATCGCTACAAATAGCAGCGGCGACAAAATAATTCCAATTCCACTTTCCGGAACTGCAGAACTTGTGGGCTCTTAGTGGTGCTACAAAAAAACTAAAGTGCTGCTTCGAGGGCTGCCCATTCGACGTCGGTTTCGTCTTCTGGAAGTACTACACTGACCTGGTCGCCAATTTGGCCTTTAAAGTAGGTTACGCTAGCAAGTAGAATTCGGTATTCTTTACCTGCTACTTCTACAAAATAACCGCCATCGTGCTGCAATAATGTGCCGATAACTTGTTTACGCGGTACAGGGCCAATTTGTTTGTAAATAAACCCACCATCATCAGCAATAGTTAGTTTTAGAATATCACCTTGTACTAGCTTTGATTTACTCGCATAATTAGCTGGTACTGGATATGTTTTTCCATCTGGACCGAGCATATTTTGGCCATCGAAGACGCCTTCAATTACTTTACCTGCCACCTCTTCGCGTTGAGATTGAGATACAACCGGATCTTCACCAACAAGGCTGGTAAGTAGTTCTTTGGCCGCGGCTAAATTTGTTTCGGCTTCACCTAACAACGCTTTCAGGCGTTTTACTTGTTTTTCTGGTAATTCTGACATTTGATAAACCCTTTTTATTTACTCGCATTATCTGTCGCTACAGTATCATGATGTAAAAAACATGTCAATAAAGTTTTCCACAGATACAAAACCACCCCATTGTATAGGGGTGGCATGTATATAATCTGGTCGATTTGTAATAGTTGTAGAACTACGCGAGTTCGACAGTAGCGCCAGCTTCTTCCAAAGCTTTTTTAGCAGCTTCGGCGTCGTCTTTGCTAACTTTTTCTTTAACAGCCTTAGG
>DLGX01000038.1:0-2658 GCA_002482925.1 Candidatus Saccharibacteria bacterium UBA7683 | reverse complement strand
GCTTCGCCACCAGCAGCAGGACCAGCAACAGCAACAGCTGCAGCAGCAGGTTCAATGCCGTATTCGTCTTTTAGAATTGTTTTTAGTTCGTTTACTTCTAGTACAGTCAACTTTGTTAGGTCTTCTGCGAGTTTCTTTAAATCAGCCATGTGATTAATCTCCGGGTTAAAATATTTGATATTTGATACTTGATATTTGAAGTTGCATATTGCTTTTTCAATTATCAGATATCAGGTATGCGAGCTTTGCTCGTCTAAACTGCTTTCGCCTCAACACCATCTAAAAGCGCGTGTAAATTGCCAGAAAGGCCATTCATTACGTCGTTTAGCGGTGAGGTAAGTGTTGCAATAACTTGAGCAATAAGCTCGTTCTTGCTTGGTAATGTAGCAAGTGCCTTTACTTCGTCTACGCTTAGAAGTTTACCTTCTGCTGAAATTGCGCCTGCAAGCTTTAAGTTTGCATTTGTTTTTGCAAATGTAGCAAGGGCTTGTGCTGGTGCAACTTCATCTTCAGCGCTTACTGCATATAGAAGTTGACCAGTAAGTCCGCTGGTATCAGCGTCTTTAAGGGCTTCGTTCTGAGAAACAGCCACACGTACAAGTCGGTTTTTAACCACCTTGATTGTAATGCCTTGTTCTCTGGCAGCACGGCGAAGTTTTTGTACTTCAGCTACGGTGAGTCCATCGTAGTGTGCAAACACTGTCATCTTAGATGTACTAAGAAGGTCAGCTAACACCGCTACTTGGGCTTGTTTTGTATCGCGAGAAATCGCCATAATTACTTCACCTCATGTTTTAATTAGTATTTCGCTTGAATTGCTTCAAGGCGAGTTAATCGACCAGATTGTTAATGAACAAACGAGAAGCTTCAGATCTTTTAAACTAAAAAGTCTTTGGTTCTCGCATTGCCAAAGACTTGATAGAAAAAACAAATTGTTTATTTCATGCCTCGGTAGGATTTATAAATCTTTCGATTCACCTACTGTCTCTGGTAATGATCTAGATAATGATACAGGGGTAGGCCTAAAATGTCAAACCCTAATTACCCTACTACCGCAAAGATTATTAATTGTACAAAAGATGGGGCGCCTTTATCTCGTCTATACAAGCCAACAGTGCAAATGTTGCGGCTCTCGGGGCAGCGTCACAACCCTGTTGTCTAATTAATTGGCTAGCTTCATCGTTTAAAAAATGATCCAACTGCAATGCTATTTGATTAACGTCTACAACTCCGTTATCTCCGATGATATTTCTCGCATCAGATTCAATAATTTCCGCAGCACTCCTCATTCTGTTTTCAGGGGCTTCGCGTTGTCGGTTGAAATGATCCGGATACGTATCTAGTAAATCTATAAGCTTGGTAGTGTACCATTCATGGTATATTCGTTTTCTTTGCATAACAGCTTTAAACTCTTCCGCCGCATATGCGTAACCAGTATCGTGCTCCGTACCGTCGTGGTGTCTTTCAACTTCAAATGTAATACTCATATAAATTTCTCTTCAATGTTTAAAAAATTTCCAATTGAAGCCTGAGTTTTGAACTTGGCTGTACTTGGGCGATTTACGCTTCAGGCTTCAAAGTATGTTGAAGCACAGCCGTTAAAGGCTGAGGAGGAGTTGAAATTGATTAACAATTTTCTTCACAAGGATATATTTTAGTAACTAGGTTGAGTTTTGTCAACAGCTTTAAGATTAGTAGTCGATTTTTACTGCCCAATTTTTTGAACAATCGAGTTCTGAGTTTCCAATAACAATTTTGTTTAATGCTTCTGAAAGCTGTTTTGTAATAGGTCCGTTAGGAGTAACTTCTGTTGATTCCACTTTATTTACTGCTGTAATTCTTGCCATGGTGCCGCATAAGAAGACCTCATCTGCAATATACAGCTCGGTTTTATCAACTGCGCGTTCGATAACAGGGATATTTAGTTCACGGGCTATTTCTAGCACACTTCTTCTAGTGATGCCTTCTAGAATATCTTGTTCAACCCCAGGGGTAATAATGGTGCCATTTCGTACAATAAATAAGTTCATGGCGCTGGCTTCTGCTACTTTACCATCTGTCCTTAGTAAGATCGCTTCATCAAAACCACGAGCCACTGCTTCTGATTTTGCCAAACTTGAGGTTATGTATGTACCGCTAATTTTTCCTCTTAACGGAACACTAGAATCAGGTTGCCTCGACCAGCTGCTAAAACATACTGAAACGCCTTCAGCCGTAAGGTAGTCACCTGCTTCTAAACCATAAATAAGGAGATCTTTTTCTGCATCATGTACCCTAGGGGCAATACCGAGATCTGAAATGTATACCAATGGTCGAATGTAGAAGGGCTTTGTTGGTTTATTTTGTTTTACAAATTCTGTAATAGCGTTTTCAATAAACTCTGCGCTGAAGTCTGCTTGCAGATATTTTGCACTGTCTGAAAGCCTCTTGGCGTGATCTTTTAATCTGAATAGTATTGTCTGATTAGGATTCTCTGTGTCTACGAAGCCTCTCATGCCACCAAAAGCTGCAGTTCCATAATGAAGCGCATGCGTGGCAATAGACACATTTGCTTGTTCAAAAGCAACGAACGTTCCGTTTACGTAGGCCTTAGGTAAGAATGTATGTTTCATAAAGTACATAATAACAGATTAAAATATATTTCTGCCACGCACTGGA
>DLGX01000084.1 GCA_002482925.1 Candidatus Saccharibacteria bacterium UBA7683 | reverse complement strand
GTGTTCAATTTCAGCAAGCTTCTTTTTAAGCGTATCGGTAAATTTAGTAATCTGCTCTGAATCAAGATCTAACCACGCGTGTTCGTGGGTAGAAGTCAGCCGAAGCCCGCTCCCCTCTTCTGTTGTTTGTACATAGCCCACTCTGGCCAGTTTACGAATCAGCTCTGCATTTTCTAAAATCAACTGACTTGAATTAGTAAGCAGTGCGATGTCTCGTGAGCCTATAATGCCCAGTACTTCACGAGTTTCGGTGATAACGTTTTGAAGCTGTTCAAAATGGCTAGCCTGTGTTTGATCGTACTGAATACGGGCCGGCCATGGGTTAGTAATAACTAGGCTGTCTTCCCACTTTAAAGTTTGCCAAATGGTTTCAGTAACAAATGGAGCGAATGGATGAGCAATCTTCAAGCACATTTCTAGCGCCCAGACCATTACAGAAGGCTCGAGAGCGCTTTTTGAAGCTTCTAGGTACCAATCCGCCATTTTGTCCCAAACGCTGTGATAAACGGTCTCATACGCTTCAGCAAAACGATATTCTTCAAGCAGTGCGGCTACTTCGCTTGCAGCAGCATCGAGTTCGCGAATGATCCAGTGGTCAGCCGGTGTTTGTGGTTGTGGAGTGCGAAGTTCAAAATCATCCCCTACTACGCCTTCTATGTAGCGGGCAATGTTCCAGAGCTTATTAGCAAAATTGCGTCCTGCAATTACTTTGTCGCGACCGAACGCCTGGTTTTGACCTGCTGATCGTGAAGCTATGATACCCATTCTGAGCGCATCAGATCCGTATTCTTGCATAATCTCTTGTGGGTTTACCACGTTACCTTTGCTTTTGCTCATTTTCTGACCGTGTGGATCAAGAACTAACCCGTGGAGGTACACATCCTTAAAAGGTAGCCGCTCTTCGCGATACAGGCTGAGCATTATCATTCGTGAAACCCAAGGGAACAAGATATCATGGCCTGTTTCCATAACTGAATTTGGAAAGAATTCATTCAGCTCGTGACTATCATGATATTTAGTAACAATATATGGCCACTGACCAGATGAAAACCATGTATCGAATGTATCAGGATCTCGACGATAGGTTTTGCCGTCAACTGTAATTTCTTCTTCATCAACTCGCGTATCAAATATCCAATCATCTGGATTATCAACATTTTGAAATGCTGGAATAGGTATACCCCAAGGAATCTGGCGCGAAATATTCCAATCTTTGAGCTGTTTTAGATAGTTAGCAAGTACTCTGCCTTTGTTTTCAGGTGTAAACTTTACACCACCTTCTTCGATTGCTGTTATTGCTTTGTCTGCAAGTGGTCGCACTCGTACAAACCACTGGTCTTTAAGGAGTGGTTGAATTGGCGTGCCACATTTATAACAGTGGCCAACCGAGTGTGTGAATGGCGTTTCGCTGACTAATCTCCCAGCTTCCTCTAGATCTGTTAAAATTGCTTCTCGAGCTTCTGTAACTGTCATTTTCTGGTATTTAAGCGGTGCTTCTTCGCTCATGGTGCCGTCAAAATCGATAACGGTAATACGAGGTAGGTTGTGTCGTTCCCCTACTTCAAAGTCGTTCGGATCATGTGCAGGTGTAATCTTTACCGCACCAGTACCAAATTCGTTGTCTACCATTTCATCTGCAATCACCGGAATTGCTTTATCGATCAGTGGAATTGATACGTGCTTACCTACCATATGTTTGTAGCGCTCATCAGTTGGATTAACCGCAATTGCAACGTCTCCTAGCATTGTTTCTGGCCTCGTAGTAGCCACAACAATATCGCCGTCCCCTTCTACTTCTGGGTAGCTGATTTCCCAGATGTTGGATTTTTCGTCTTTAAACTCTACTTCGATGTCTGCAAAGCTAGTTTGGTGTTTGGTGCAGTAGCTTACGAGTCGTTCACCTCTGTAAATTAGTCCATCTTTCCACATCTTATTAAATGTATCGTAGGCAACATCTACCACAGCCTGGTCGAGAGTAAATACCGATTTACTCCAATCACAGCTTGCACCCAGTTCCCGTACTTGTATTTCCATGTTGCCACGATTCTTAGCTACAAAGTCCCATACTTGGCTATAAAGTTCTTCTCGGGTGAAATCGAACCTGCTTTTGCCTTCTTTTTCTAGCTGTCGTTCGTATACTACCCACGTTTCAAAGCCAGCATGATCTGCACCAGGAATATAAATAGTTCTATCCCCTTTCATGCGGTGGTATCGAATTAGAACGTCCTGAGTAGCGTTAATAAGAGAATGGCCAAGATGTAGGTTTCCGTTAGCATTTGGCGGAGGCATTACGATACTAAAAGGTTTTCCTTTCCCTTTTGGTGCAAAGGCATCGCTTGATTCCCACAGGGTATATATATCTGCTTCATACTGTTTAGGTTCATAGGTTTTTGGTAAGTTCATAATCTATTCTTCTTTCGTGTTGTCATCCTAAGTGTTGAAGGATCTGGATTTTCCATTTTGATCAAAACGACACAGGATTTAATAAGTTGCATTCATGTGAAAATTGGGATGTAAAAATTAAATAGTGGTTAAACCACCCTACCGCGAACCGTTCCAAGATGTATTTGCTGTAAATCTGTACACATATTACCTTGATTGTACCAATTCTCTACCTCTATAACAAATCACCGATACATCAGTGGTAATTGACTAAAACACTATAATCTGCTATTATACCAATTTTTATGTCAGAACTACCCCGTCGCCAAAAAACCAGAAGAGCACTTCTTTTAGCAAGCGGGTTAGCTGCATCAACCTTACTTGGCGCTTGCAGTACGGACAGCGCTCCTGAAGCACAAACTTTAAACAGTGCAGAGGTTTCAAAACCTGTTGAGAATTTAGAAATTCAACAACTACGTGAAAGCGTAGAAATGAAGATCAGATCACTTGCTAGTCAAGCAGTTAAGTTACCAAAAGCACAACTTGAAGCAGTTGGTGTAAGCGTTAGCTTTGATAGAGATGAAGACGGAAACGTAACTGAAATAATGTTAAACAATACACGCGACGAAGATAGAAATAGTAATAGTTCTAATTTATGGGTTGAATATTTTGAGCCAGGTGAAGCGGCAACAGCAGTGATTGTTAGAAGCGCATCGCTCGATTCAAATGTAGTATTTCTTTCACAAAGTATCGACGCTCGAATAGGGGATGAAAAGTTATTCATTGACGGTATAACTCCTGTAGATGACGCCACCACAGAACCGGCGCAGGTTACAGAAGATTTTCAGGCAGTAGAACTGGTATCACACGGCACAATTCAAGAATTCGCCGACTTACTTGGCCTAGAAGTCTAAACACTTTATAGTATATTGACAAAACAGCTAAATAGTGCTATATTGTTATTATGAAAAACCCATCACAAGATCCAACAAAAACAACACCAGATCATAAAAAACGTTCTGGCAGAGGTCGTACAGCAGTTGTAGGTGCCGCTGCAGCAACAGCAGCACTGCTTGCAGCTTGTTCTCCTGGTGGTGGTAGCGGTGAAGCTACGCCACGAGAAACTACTACAACTGTTGCTGAGGCGACTACAACTACTAAAGCAGCTCCTACGCCAGAAGAAGTGAAAACGTATTCTGATGCAGTTGAAAAGAATAGTTTTAACGAACGACTTCAAGAGGCGAAGGTTGAGCTAGCCACAGAAATTGTGGATGCTTTTAATAACAATGAGGGTGATTCCACAAGTAACTTTTATGAATTTAACGATTCAGAGTATTTTGAGGCTGGCTATGGTGCTCTTAACGTCATGTTTAATACACAAACTAACGGATCAGGTATTGGGGAATATGGTCTAATCGCTCACATGAAACGTAATCCAGACGGAACTTTTGACCCTAATACAGTCGACGGTATACATGTGTACAGGCAAGTGAACCGAACAGGTATCGAAGGTCCAGGATCTGATCGAGTTCCCGTTGAATCAGTCGTGTTCAATTACAATACAATGGACGTTCAAGCTGGTGGTGAAACAACACTATTAAGTGACTACGACACTTCTAAAGCTGGTGATCAAGTTGCACTTATTGATGATGGACTCGCTAAAGCCCACGAAATTATACAAGCTGCCCGAGCAGGCGAACCAGTTAATCTATAACGGCCACGAGGGTTTGACTACGAGTCGGCGGGGATCTGCCGGCTCTTCGTTTTGGGCTTGAAAATATGCGCGGGCGCCTATCATGGCGGCATTATCTGTGCAAAGTTGTCTCGGGGCATAGCTTATTTTTAGTGGAAGAGCTTTGGATAGTGCTGTGCGAAGGGGAGGGGAGGCTGCAACACCACCGCCGATAATAACGGTTTTTGGTGCATATTCTTCAAATGCTAATTTTGTTTTTGCAACAAGGTAGTTAACGGCGGTATCTTGGAAGCTGGCGGCAAAATCTGCTCTCTGAACGTCGTTTAGTAGCTCAGCAAGCTTGAAACTAGGAAATTCGTGTGTGACACCACATTCTTTTTGCACAGCCCTTAAAACGGCTGTTTTGAGTCCAGAGAAGCTGAAGCCATATTTGTCGGCAACTTTAGGGGTAGGTAACCGGTATTTTTTTGAATCGCCTTGTAAGGCTAATTTTTCCACGCTTATACCACCGGGGTAGGGGAGCCCAAGCACTTTTGCTACTTTGTCGTATGCTTCGCCAACGGCATCATCTTGGGTTCGTCCGAGTACCTGCCACTCTGAGGCTTCAGTTTCAGCATACATAAGCTGGGTATGACCACCACTGACAATGAGCGCTAGAACTGGAAACTGAGGTTGAACGGTAGGGTAGGGGGTGGAATATTCT
>DLGX01000041.1 GCA_002482925.1 Candidatus Saccharibacteria bacterium UBA7683 | reverse complement strand
AATGAACAGTACCGAAAGCAAAATGAGCGCAAAAAGTACTACGCCTGCTGCAATATTGCTTAAGAATCCTCTAAGTAGTTGGTCTAACGAAGCACCAATCATGCCGCCACCCTTGCCTGCATTCACCATCTGGGCAGATTCGTTTGGATCTACAAATAAATGTATGAAGCTACTGACGCTCGACATAAATACAAACGCACCCAGGTATACCGTAAAGGAAAGTCGGTTATCTTCTGAAATCATTTTTTGCACGGTAAGTACCAAAAGTACTATGGGTAGAATAAATGCACTGTAGCCAAATAGTGTTCGCATGGAATCCAGCAAACCTTTTGGCAGAGGTCCGGCAAGATTAAAAATTGCAAGAATCAGAAGTAGAGCCGTAAGGCCAACAATAATACTGACAACTTGTTGCCACCAGCCACTTGGCAGAATGTGCTGGGCTTTTTGCGGAGCCTTCTTTGCAGATTTTTTAGTAGACTTTTTTCTTTTTGCCATATCAGTAGTAGTATACCATAAGCATTACTAAATTACAACACTTTTGTATATCAAATTCAAGTCGTGTGCTTAGGTGGCAATTTGCTCGTATACCTCGGTAGCATAGCCGATACTCGCCTGTGCGCCTGTAGCAGCTGCGCCAAGTTCGCATATAGTAGCGCAGAGATTCAACTGATCAGCTCTTTCTAGGTTTCCTTTGTCGAAAGCGGCGGCAGCAAGGCCATTAAAACCCAGCGTCATTCCCTGCAAAACCATTGTTTTCTTGCCCATTTCAGAAGGGTGAATTTCTAGATCTAACTGTTTTGCAACTGCTGTAGTAGCAACATTTGCAAAATTCTGACCGATAATGTGAACCGCCGTGCGTTTAGAAATAATATCTTTTTTACAAAACACCGCCACGATTCCAAGCATGGTAAGTTTATCAACTGTTGCGTCGAGCATTTCGCCGAGACTACTTTTAGTGCCGGTTATATCTGCTACAGCCCCGTCAAATATATCAGCTACGCGACCAATGCCTATCTTCCAGGTGCCACGTTTGGTTTTGCCGTTGTGTACATCAACTAAACCTGAACCAACACAAGCGCCCCCCATAAGAGTAAGGAAGTTACCTGGTGTTACTACGCCTTTTGTTGTGGCCGCAACTTTTTGAAATATATTCCTTTCAGAAGGGCGACATTTGTCCCAGTCTGCAGTTGATTCCGCACGATGTAAATTCATTTTCTCAGATTAACAGATAGCCTGGTTAGTGCAAGCATAAGCGCGAGATTATATTATCTACCAGCATCTTCAACAGGACGAGGCTTGATGTTGCTCTGCCCATTTGCACCAATTACATTCACTACAGGAATAAGCACAGGGCTTCTTCGAGTGTGTTCGTAGAGGTAATGGCTAATGTGGTCTTTAAGTTCTTGCTTGAACCTATCAAGTTCTACACGAGTAAAGCGCTGGCTTGCTGCGCGCTTAAGTTCGTTTCGAAGACCGTCCATAAGTTCGGTGTTGTCTCGAATATATATGAATCCTCGAGTGATGATATCTGGACTTGTTAATAGTCGACCGGTTTTTTTGTCGATTGTTAGCATCACCACCACCATACCTTCTTCGCTCATGAGAAGACGGTCTTTAGCTACCAAACCTGGCACAATTGCACCTGTTTGGTCTACAAGTACAGCACCAGCTGGGGCTTCAAGACCATCGTACATGTTGCCGTCTTTGTCGAATTCAATAATTGAACCATTGTGACCAAGAATTACTCGGTCTCGTGACATGCCGGCCTCAACAGCAACGTCGGCATGATACTTACGATCTAGCATTCCCCCGTGGTGTGGAAGCAACCATTTTGGTCGAACCATTTCGATCATTTCACGATGTTCGTCTCGGTTAGCGTGACCTGAAACGTGAAGTGGTCCGCAACCATCGACTTCGCGTGATGGGTGTCGGAAGATGTGTACACCAAGTGCAGCAAGGTCGTTACCGATCTGTTGGTAGCGAACTTCGTTACCTGGAATTGGCGAAGAACTTACTATCACGGTGTCGCCTGGTTTAAGTTTAATGTGTTTGTGTTCGCCAATACTCATACGCTGAAGCGCTGCATTTGGCTCGCCTTGGCCACCAGTACAGACAACCACAAGCTGATCTTCTTTTACATTCGGAGCTTCACGCATAGGAACCACTGTTCCCTTTGGAATTTTTAAGTTTCCAAGTCGCACTGCAAGTTCTGCCACCCACATCATTGAGCGTCCATCAAAAGCAACTTTTTTGCCGGCCGCAGCTGCTGAATTAATAATCATCTGAATTCGGTTCATGTTGGTTGAGAAGATGGCCACAAAAATACGAGCTTCAGCTGCCGCAAAAAGATCGTGATAAGTTTGCTGTAGCGTATGTTCGGTTGGCGTACGTCCATTAAAGCGCGTATTGGTACTTTCAGACATAAGAAGCAAAACTCCTTCATCACCAGCAGATTTAATACGCTCTACGTCACTTGGTTTTTGATCAAGTGGCTCAGGATCAAGGCGGAAATCACCAGTATTAACGATTCTACCGATTGGCGTGTCGATGATAACTGCAGAGGCGTCTGGAATTGAGTGTGTTATACGCAGGCACTCGATAGTGAATGGACCAATAACCACACGTTGGTGGTTGTCCATGTGCATTTCTACCACTTCTGGAACAAAGTCGATACCGTTTTCTTGGACGTTTTCAAACTGCTTGAGTACCATACCAACGGTAAAGTGGCTTCCGTAAATTGGTGCTGGATACGTTGGTACAACGTACGGAAGACCGCCAGTGTGATCCATGTGACCGTGCGTTATTACGTAGCCGCGAATTTTGTCTTTAATGCTTTCAAGATAATTTGTTGCAGGAATCGCAAAGTTTACACCTGGAAGATCTACCGAAAGGTCGAATCCACAATCTACAATAATTGCGTCGTTACCGTATTCGACAACTGCCATGTTCTTTTCGCCAATACCTTCAAGACCGCCTAAAACGGTGATTCTGAGTCGCTCGGGTTGTAAGCGTGGAACTGTTTCTACCTGGTGCTCGTGATGTTTTTCAAATACATTCCAGCGATCTACTGCCTTGTCTGCAGTATCGAAGTTTCTGCGACCAGCACGAATTGCTTCACCGCGATTAGTCTTCATTTGTGAAATTTGCGGGCGCGGTGAGTTACCTCCACCGTTGCCATTATTTCCACGGGGTTGTTTACTTCCCTGTTCATATTTTTGAACCTTTTCCCGTTTTTCTTCTGGGTTTTTTGGTTGCATTCTTGGTTTTACCATTTAATTTTCTCCTTTTTCTTTATAGAGATTTATATTTAATGTTCGTTCTAAATTTTGCTGATGATTGCGGGAATACGACTGAAATCATCGAGCAAGGTCTGTCGAAGACCTCCATTATATAACGCGGCTGCTGGGTGAAATAACGGTAGGATGACCAAACTATACGTATCCTGCTGCGTTGAAGCTTCTGCTACTCGATCAGTGTATTCTTCATACCCTTCACTCCGTTGCTCAGCTTCGCCTTGCATGCCACGTATACTTTGATCCCCTATCTTATCTCCTGGCCCATATCTCATGACACTAATTCTTTTCGGTTCACCATGTACTGCACTTATCTTCGCCTCCGGAAGAAAGTATTCCATGCTGTGCCGGCCTAATGTCACTACCAATTTTGGTTGTATGACATCAAGTTGGCGCACCAAGTATGGCCAGAATGCTTTCTTTTCTTCAGGAAGCGGATCTCTATTATTAGGGGGTCTGTATTTTACGATGTTAGTGATATATATATCTTCTCGTTTTAAGTCGATTGTTGCAAGCATTTCATCTAAAAACTTCCCCGCTGCCCCTATAAACGGAATCCCTTTTATATCTTCGTTCTTGCCAGGTGCTTCACCGATAAACACAATGTCTGCATTTGGATTTCCATCAGCAAACACAAGTTGCGTAGCACCGTCACGAAGCTCAGGCGTAACATTATTAGCGATAATCTCATCTGCAATTTTTTGAAGATCGTTTTGTTTAGTCATTGAGTGCTCCGAGCTGCTGCTCAAAAGACATGAGTTGGTCTTCCCTGGTTGCAGTTCCATCAATTACAATAACAGTCTCTGACGCTTCAGGCATATCAGTGTTTTTAAGCATTCGAGCGTAGGTGTCTTCAATTTGAATACGAGTGAGCTTACGCTGATCAGGAGCCTCGGGTCTTTCTTGCGCGCGCTCTATGGCAATATCTTTAGGAGTTTTGACATGAACCAAAATAACTCGGCCGTCGTGACGAGCCGCAAGTGCTTCAAGATTTTTTCTATTGCTTCGTTCATTATGATTTGCATCCTGAATAACGCTCTGTCTTTTTGCGAGTAGCTCTTGGGTTGCATAGTCGAGTGCGTTAAATACATATGAATTCAAAATTTTTCGATCACCTTTTTGATAAATCTCAGTAGTTATTTCTCGAGAACCAAAAATCGCCATACGCATAGCGTCACTATTAAGTCGAATGATTCCGAATTTATCCGAAAGACTTCTTGCAAAATGTGTTTTACCTGAACCTGGCAAACCAAGAAAAATAACTATTATTGGTTGCTTAAAGGTATCCATTCTGCGCCCTCTCGTCATACAGTTGTGATGTATGGTTTTGATCTGTAGAAGCAACCTGCACTTCTGTTTGCATTGCAAGCCCAGCCATTATTTCACCCGCTGAGGCGGTAAACCTATCATCGGAAGGAAGTTCTGGTTTTGGTAACGGCAGTAAACCAGAAGGATCTACTAAGTCCAACGGTACTCGCTTGTGAGGTGGGCTAGGATTATACGGATTAGGGCGCTTAGGGCCCGACTCTAAAAACATTGTCTTATTCTTTCGTTACAGCCTTGATGCTTAGGTTCATTCGACCACGATCGTCAATCGCCATCAGTTTTACTTGTACTTCATCACCTTCGTTCACAACATCGGTAACTTTTTCTACTCGTTCGTTTGCAAGTTCAGAAATATGAACCATGCCATCAAGTCCTGGCATGAACTGTACGAATGCGCCGAACTCCATAACTTTGACAACTTTGCCCGTGTAGACTTTGCCTACTTCTGGTTCTTCAACTAAGCCTTTGATCCAATCCATAGCTTTTTGAATTGATTCGCCATCAGTTGCAGCAACAGTAACAAGACCGTCGTCTTTAATGTCGATCATAGCGCCGGTTTCAGAGGTAATTCTATTGATTGTTTCACCGCCCTTACCAATAATTGCACCGATT
>DLGX01000066.1 GCA_002482925.1 Candidatus Saccharibacteria bacterium UBA7683 | reverse complement strand
TACTTTGGTGAAGGTTTAGATCCAGAAGTTAAAAAGAAAGTAGAAAACGCAGTTGCTGTATTAAAACAGCGCGGTGCTGAAGTAAAAGAAGTAAGCTTGCCGAGTCTACCGCTTGCACTCGCGGTCTATTATATTGTGTGTCCTGCAGAAGTAAGTTCGAACCTTGCAAGGTATGATGGTCAGCGCTTCGGTCATGCGTTAAAAGATGCACAAGATCTTGATGAAAGCTACGAAGTGGCACGCCAGCAAGGTTTCGGCGCTGAAGCAAAGCGACGAATTATGATCGGTACGTATGTGCTTTCAAGTGGTTATTACGATGCGTATTATAAAAAAGCCCAAACAGTTCGAACTAAGTTGGTGAATGAATTCAACGAAGTGTTTAAATCGGTAGATTTTCTTGTAGGTCCAGTTGCACCAACGACGGCCTTTAAAATCGGCGAAAACAGTACTGATCCGCTTGCAATGTATCTTGGGGATATCATGACCGTAGGCGCGAGCATGGTGGGCGTTCCCGCAATAAGTGTTCCTTGTGGCACAGCACATGATTTGCCGGTTGGCTTACAAATAATGGCGCCGCAGCGTAAAGACAAAGAATTATTGGCGATCGCGAAAGCATATGAGGAGGCAGCATGATTAATTCAAGTGTACTAGCATTATTTTTTATTCTACTAATACTTGTGCTGATAATTTTGCTCATTGCTCACAAAGGCAAGCCACGCATGAATAAGAATTACTTTGAAAAACATTGGGAGCGTATTGATTCAAACGAAAATTATACAGAGGCTGTAATCAAAGCCGACACGCTTTTAGATGAAGCGCTTAAAAATGCTGGGATAAAAGGTGGAACGACTGGTGAGCGATTAAATAATTCAACAGGGTTCCTCAGAGATGTTAACGGAGCATGGGCAGCTCATAAACTCCGCAATCAGCTCGTTCACGAATCAGACGCCAGCCCTACTGCAATTGAATGCCAAAAAGCACTCCGACAATACAAAAAAGCGTTGAAAGATTTGGGGGCGCTATGATTTCTGCTGATATAAAAAAACACTACACAGCTACGATTGGCATAGAATGTCATGTTCAGCTTAAAACCAAGAGCAAGCTATTTGCTGGTGAAGAAAACGACGCCCGAGGTAAAGCTCCGAACACTACAGTTGGGCATGTAAGCTTTGGTATGCCAGGCGCGTTACCGGTACTTAACAAAAAAGCAGTGGAGCTTGCTGCTAAGGCTGCATTTGCGCTTAATACTACCCCGCAAAAATTTAGTAAATTCGACCGCAAACATTATTTTTACCCAGACCTCCCCAAGGGCTACCAAATTAGCCAGTTTGAAGAACCGATAGTTTTGGGCGGCTACGTAGATATCATTGTAGACGGCATTGAAAAACGCATAGGCATTACTCGTGCGCACATGGAAGAAGACGCCGGTAAGTCAACGCATCCGGCGGGTAGAGATTATTCGTTAGTAGATCTTAATCGTGCTGGAACGCCACTGCTTGAAATTGTGTCGGAACCTGATATGCATTCTGCTGCAGAAGCCAAAGCATTCGCCAAAGCACTTTATCTACAAGTTAAATATGCTGATGTGAGTGACGCAGATTTATACCACGGCAATATGCGCTTTGACGTGAATGTTTCAGTAAGCAAAGACCCTGAGGTACTAGGTACTCGTACAGAAACTAAGAATCTTAATTCATTCAAGTCTGTTGAAAAATCAGTAGAGTACGAAATTGCCAGACAAATTGAAGTTCTTGAAGAAGGCGGTTCAATCGTACAAGAAACTCGTGGTTGGGACGACGCAAAACAAAGTACTTTTTCTCAGCGCACTAAAGAAGATGCTCATGATTACCGCTACATGCCAGAGCCAGATGTTCCACCAATTGTACTGACTGATGAATATATAGAAAGGCTCAAGACCGAGATTCCTACAATGCCAGACGAGGTTCGAAAAATGCTTTCACAGATTGGAATTTCATCTTCACAAGTAGAAAGTATCGTTGAAGAGCCACAGCTCGCGCGGTTTGTGGTTGGCCTTCTAGAGAAAGACAAAGAGCTAACAAAAACCATTTCAAACTGGTTAACCGGAGACGTTCTAAAGCTCGTAGCAGACGGCGCACTTACTTGGAATCAAGTTTGTGAAGCTGGCGATCCGCTACTAAAACTTGCAAGAATGGTAAACGAAAACGAGCTGAGTTCAACAAGTGCTAAAGAATTGCTTGAATCTATTATCACTGAAAAAACTGATCCGGAAACTTTAGCAAAAGAAAGAAACCTTATTCAGGTTTCTGATGAAGGTGCAATTGAAAAGATCGTAGCTGAAGTTTTAGCAGAAAATGAAAAAGCAGCTAAAGACGTTAAAAACGGTGAAGTGAAAGCAATTGGTTTTTTGGTAGGCCAAGTTATGGCAAAGTCTAAAGGTCAGGCAAATCCAGGCGTAGCTCAGCAAATTATCAAAAAACAGTTAGAAATTAACTAGTAGCTACCTAAATAGGCCCAAGCTGCATCAACATCTTCGCGTGTCCAGTCTGTTAAAGTCTGCACATCGCTTTCATAAGCGGCTGCTACTTCAGGAAGCCCACATGCCGTTGCTTTATCTGCAAGATAGTATGCGCCATCAACATATACCAGTTCTGCGTATACACCTTCAAGTCCCGCTGGTGCGCCGCGTTCAGCATTATAACTATCAACAATTGACATACGCCCAGCATCTGGTGCGGTGTCGTTGCTAAGTTCTTCGCAGCTTGGATTTTCTT
Organism: Candidatus Saccharibacteria bacterium UBA7683; assembly: GCA_002482925.1. Classification (GTDB taxonomy): domain Bacteria; phylum Patescibacteriota; class Saccharimonadia; order Saccharimonadales; family UBA7683; genus UBA7683. The sequence goes on along the minus strand of DLGX01000066.1, from coordinate 25,749 downwards.
GAGCTGCTTCTGTGACATCAGTTGCAGCGACTTCATTCATTGGAACTGTATAAGTAGGTGTGGTCGACATGTTGTCCGGGGCGTCGCCCGGGAGCTCTATGTCTGGTATGTCACGTTCTTCATCGGACGGGCTAGTGCAACCAGCGACCAATAGAGCAGCTCCAGCGACGATCAATACAGAACGCACGAGTCTATTTCTTAGTGGATATCGGTTTTCGTACATTGAAAAATATTATACTTACAACTGTTAGTTAAGTCAATTCTTAGCAGTAGTTTAGACAAATTGTAAGAAATACCACTATTCAGTAATGCTTATCTGATGATATGATAGGTGCATGGACGCATTTCAAATTTTAGTTATTATTCTCAGTGTTTTCTTGGCGATAGCATTACTGCTTACAATTGTAACAATTGTGTACATCCTAAAAGTAGTAAAAGCTATAAAGCAGATTTCAGAAAAAGCAGCATCGGTGGTAGACAGTGCATCAAATCTTAGTAAATTTGTTAGCCCAACTGTTGCGGGCAAGTACGTATTTGATGCAGTGCAAAAAGCAATTAAGAATCATAAGAAAGGCAAATAATATGGCAAAAGGCAAAAAACTCGGTTTAGGTATAGTTATAGGTGCAATCGCTGGAGTAGTTACAGGAATACTTACTGCGCCAAAAAGCGGTAAAGAAACCCGAAAAGATATTAAGAACAAAGCTGGCGAACTAAAAGGCAGCACAGAACGCAAACTTAAAGAAGCACATAAAGAACTTGAAAAAGTTTCTGGTGAAGCCAAAGCTAAAGCCAAAGAACTTCAAGGCAAGGCTAAAGAAGAAATGGAATCATATGCTAAAAAGGCAGATGAACTTAAAGAACGCGTTAAAGGCGCCATTACCTCAATCAAAAGTGGCGAAGACGATAATGATGAAGCCACGATTGACCAAGTTCTAAAAGATCTTGCAGCAATAAAAGACAAGATTGCTACAAAAGTTAAAAACGTAACGAAATAACATTTGATGAACTAACCTAAATCACCCTGCATTTTGTAGGGTGATTTTAATACAAAATAACGAGGAACTATGGCTAAGAAACAAACTCCACCAAATATTGATGAAAAAGCGGCTGTGCAAGCGCTGGAGTACTTATTGGCAGCTGGTTATGTAAGTAAAAAACGTTTGTATATAGAAAATTTTGTTCGCGGTATATTTTTTAGCGTAGGTTCAGTACTGGGTGCAACAATTGTGATTGCACTCTTGCTGTGGTTACTTTCGCTTTTTAGCAACCTACCTTTTATTGGCGAAATTGTACGTAATGCACAAGACTCTATAAATAATTAAGAATCTTGCCCTAATGCAATTGTGTGTACGCCTGGAGTAAGTGCATGAGCGTCGGTAGTGGTTATAAATACTTGGTGATTTTTGAACCCAGCCAACACTCGTTCTTGATGTACTAAATCAAGTTCGCTGAGTACGTCGTCTAACAGTAGGGTTGGTTTAATATCAGATTTTTCAAAGTGACTTGAAAGCAGTTCGGTTTCTAACAATTTAAGTGCTATTACTACAGTTCGTATTTCGCCTCTACTGGCCCGTTCAACAGCTGGTTGGTCAGCTAAACGAACTTCAAGCTCATCACGGTGCGGTCCGAATGAGGTGTGGCCAAGGGCAATATCACGCTGTACGCCGGTTTCTAAAAATTGAAGTAATCGTGAAGCGTACTGATCTGGATCTGAAGTAACGGTACTGGTGTAGGTTAAGAATACATCATCTGTTCCACCAAGTTGCTGGTAATAGGGGCTTATTTCTTTTTGAAGTTTTTCAATTACTTTATAGCGCGCTGCAATAATTTGTTCGCTCAGATGAGCAAGTTGCGTGTTCCATATAAATAACTCATCGGGTGCAGTAGATATACCCATTTCTCGCAGGCGCTTTAGCAGCTGATTACGTTGCTTTAGTGTTCGTTCAAAACGATTTTGGGCTATGGCAACTTCAAGATCAAGCTGACTTGCAATTTGATCGAGGTACTGGCGCCTGCGTTCTGGGCTGCCACTGATTAAACGGGCAAGATCAGGTTCAAATAACACTACGGGTAGACGTGCCGCTATAGGAAGTCGAGCATAGTTTTTGCTATCGATTGTCCACTTTTTTTGTGATGTAGATTCTACTTCCTGGTATCCTAGCGCTCGAACATGTAAAGTGTTCTCTGTTTTCAGTTCTAACTGAGCCCGAAATTGGTTTGTGCCATACTGAGCAATTTCGCCAATACTACCCTTAAAGCTGCTGCCTCGAAGCAAAGTATACAACGCTTCGATAATTGTTGTTTTACCGCTGCCGTTTGGCCCTACTATAGCGTTCATAGTACTAGAAAATTGAAAATTTGCGCTAGTATGCGAGCGCACATTTGTAAGACTAAGATTTTTGATTCCTACCACTCTTTACAGTATACGTTAGATCAATAGTTTAGGTGTATAATAGAAACTGATATGGGAGTAAAACAAACACTAACAAGCAGTGATTACGTTCATTTGCATAATCATACGCAGTATAGTCTGTTAGATGGTCTTACAAAAATTCCAAAACTTGTAGAATTTGTTAAAGAAGACGGCATGCAAGCTGTGGCTATGACAGATCACGGAACGCTTTCCGGAGCCATCGATTTTTATAAACAAGCTAAAGCTGCAGATATAAAACCACTCATTGGCATAGAAACCTACGTTGCATCTCGTAAGCATACCGATAAAGATCCCCAAAAAGATAAAGCCCGCTTTCACCTGATTATCATAGCTATGAATATGAAGGGGTACCAGAATCTCATGAGGCTCTCAACCGAAGCTAACCTCAACGGATTTTACTACTACCCACGCGTTGATCACGATCTACTGAAAAAATACAACGAAGGCTTAATTGTGCTGAGCGCATGTATGGGTGGAGAAGTTGGCCAGGCGGTTAAAAATGGCCAGCAAAAGCAGGCTGAAGAAATAGCTCTGTGGTATAAATCTGTATTTGGCGATAGGTACTATCTTGAAATTCAAGATCACGGTCACCCAGAAAACCCTATTCATAGTAGTGAACAACAGACGGTAAATGAAGGTGTGTTGGCTTTGGGTAAAAAACTTGATATACCAGTAGTTGTAACCTGTGATGCCCATTATCTGAAACACGAAGATCAAGAAGCTCACGAAGCCTTGCTCTGCGTGGGAACGGGTTCGTTTCTGGCAGACGAAGACAGAATGAGCTTAAAAGACTACCCGCTTCATGTTGAAACATCTAGCGAAATAATAAAGCGTTGGGGTAAAGACCACCCAGAGGTAATTACTAACACCAAAGCTATTGCAGACAGATGTGATCTTGAATTTGAGTTTGGCAAAATTCTAATTCCAAAATTTCCTGTACCAAAAACTGATGATGAAAAAACCTACCTTCATAAGCTGGTGTATCGTGGTTTAGCGTGGCGTTATGGCGGTGTTGACGAGGCTCGTTCTAGACGTATTACTCAAGAAGAAGCAATGCAAACGCTTTCGCAGGAAATACTTGATAGAGCCGAATTTGAACTAGGCGTAATTGATCGAATGGGATTCAACGGCTATTTCTTAATTGTTTCAGACTTTATGGGTTGGGGTAAAGATCAAGGAATAGTCTTTGGTCCTGGCCGTGGTTCTGCGGCTGGTTCAATTGTGGCGTACGCAACACGTATTACCGAACTTGATCCTATTAAGTATGATCTTCTGTTTGAACGTTTCTTGAACCCCGACCGTATTTCTATGCCAGATATTGATATCGACATTCAGGACACTAGAAGAAATGAAGTAATTCAGTATTGTGCTGAAAAATACGGGAGCGATAGGGTAGCAAATATTGTAACGTTTGGTACTATGGCTGCCCGTGCCGCTATTCGTGATGTTGCCCGAGTGCTTCAGGTGCCATATGCCGAAGCGGACAAGCTTTCTAAATTAGTTCCTCCGCCAGTACAGGGTCGCCATATTCCGCTTGCAAAAAGTATTATTGAAGACCACGACTTAAAGCGAGAATACGAAAATAATCCAACAGCTAAGCGCGTAATCGATCTGGCAATACGACTTGAAGGTACCGTTCGGTCACATGGTGTTCATGCGGCAGGAGTGGTGATTGCGCCTGATGAAATCGTTAAGTTTATACCGCTTGAACGTGCCCAGAAACAAGTGCTCAGAGAAGACGGAACTAAACAAGATGTTATTTCTACTCAGTATCCTATGGGGCCTGTAGAAGAACTAGGGCTGCTTAAAATGGACTTTTTAGGCCTTAAGAACCTTACTATCTTAAAGAATGCCCTGCGTATTATTAAGGCTGTGTATGGTGAATCAATCGAACCGTCAGAGATTCCACTTGATGACAACAAAACTTTTGAACTTTTTCAACGTGGTGATACAACCGGGGTCTTTCAGCTTGAATCTGCTGGTATGAAGCGATATCTGCGCGAACTAAAACCTACTAAGTTTGACGATATTATTGCCATGGTTGCGCTGTATCGCCCGGGTCCAATGCAGTTCATTAGCGAATTTATTGATAGAAAACATGGTCGAAAGAATATTTCGTATCTTCACCCTGGTATGGAAAATTCTTTAAAGAATACTTACGGTATTTTGGTATATCAAGAACAATTCATGCAGATTTCAAAAGAATGGGCCGGATTTACTGGCGGACAAGCTGACACGCTTCGAAAAGCCGTTGGAAAAAAGAACATAGAGCTTATGCGCAAGGTAAAAGTAGATTTTGTTGAAGGCGCCATAAAACATAGCAAAGCCGACAGAGTAGTTGCAGAAAAGTTCTGGGATCAGTTAGAAGAATTTGCAAACTACTGTTTTAATAAGTCTCACGCAGCCTGTTACGGACTTATTGCCTACTGGACCGCATACCTTAAAGCCCACTACCCCGACGCGTTTATGGCAGCACTTATGACAAGCGACGCTGATGATATTGATCGTCTTGCCATTGAAATTAACGAATGCCGCCATATGGGTATTGAAGTACTTCCGCCAGATGTAAATGAATCGTATGTAGAATTCGGTATTACTAAAGGCAAAAAACAAATTCGTTTTGGAATGAGCGCAGTTAAGAATGTCGGCGTAGGTGCCGTAGAAGAAATTATACGTGCCCGCGAAGAAGGCGGACCTTTTAAAGATCTTATGGATTTTATACAGCGAGTTGATACGCGAAGGGTTAACCGTAAAGTCTGGGAAAGCCTTATAAAATCCGGAGGGTTTGATTCATTTGAACATACCCGTGGGGATCTACTTTTTAATTTAGACGCAATACTTGCTATGGGTTCTAAACTTCATAAAGAAAAAGAAACCAATCAGGCAGACCTATTTGGCGCAACTGATACCTCTGTGCTTAGTGTAGCGCCACAATTTAAGTTTGAAGTCGCTCCGGAACAACTTAAGGACCACGACATGCTTTTACATGAACGGGAGTTGCTAGGGCTTTATTTAAGTAGTCATCCACTTGATGGGTACGGAGAGTATTTAGAAGAAAACACGCTTCCTATAGGTCAAATTAACGATTCCATGGATGGCAAGGCGGTTACCATAGGCGGAGTGGTAACTGCGGTACGTTCTATTACTACAAAAAATGGCGCCCGTATGGCATTTGTAAAAATTGAAGATAAAACTACGGAATGCGAGCTAATTGTATTTCCTGGAGTGTATGAAAAACTCAATTCTGTATGGCAACAGGACCAAGTTGTAATTACAAAAGGCAAGGTTAACTACAAAGACCGCGACGGCAACATGGGGCAAGAACTCAAAATTTTAGTAGATCAAGCCAATCAGGTTTCCGACGAAGATGCCAAGGCATATCAACCAAAAGGCAAGAAACCAAAACCGCCTAAAGGTAGTAGACCAACCAAACCTTCTGAATCGAATTTACCGCCGCTTCCACCAAAACCACCGCAAATTTCAGCTCCAAAGCTGTTTGTGCATATTAAAGACCCGAACGACACCACTAGTTTAATGGCACTCAGAGACGTTGCTTCAAAACATCCAGGAAATGATGAACTAATACTAGTTCTAGGTGAAGAATCAGCTAAAACTGCGCTGAGAATGCCATTTAAAGTCATGATTCAAGAAGAACTTACTAAACAGCTTCACGAATTTTTTGAACCAAGCTGTGTTGCCGTTAAAGATTAGTCAGAGCGTAGAGCGCAATTCCGGCCGCAACAGAAACGTTAAACGATTCTTTCAGCCCATTCATGGGAATTTCCATTATCATGTCCATCCGAGCAAGCACATCGTCTTTTACACCGTGAATTTCATTACCTAAAATCAGAGCAACTGGCCGGTTTTTGTATTTCTTTTTTAAAAGCTCGGCACACTCAGAAGGGCTAATGCTCTTAGGAAACTGTTCAAGTGCAATTAACACCGTGTTTTCAGACTTTAAGTGATTTAGTACATCTTCTAAGGTTTCGAAGCACTGAAAGTCTACCGTGGATTCAGCGCCGAGCGCAGTTTTATGAATCTGACGAGTAATTTTATCTGCGAAATGAGGCAACCGAGAATCGCCTTCGAATGTGGGATACGGTGTGTAGCCACTAAATATGATCTGTTTAACACCTAAGCCATCGCAGGTTCGAAAAAACGCTCCCACGTTATGAGTGCTACGAATGTCGTGCGCAACTAATGTAATTTTCATAAATTCAAGTATACCAGTGTTGTATACGTTTATTTTAATGTACAATTAAGCTTATGGCTTTTAATGACGCGACCGATCAGGTCAAATTTCGTGAGCAAGAAGAACAAAGCACTAAGCAACGTGCCGATCTATTAAAGATCAAGTATCTCGATAGTCGTGAAATTACTGGTATTCCGCTTGCGAACGGCATTCTTACAAACGAAGAAATGTACGAAAGCAAAATGGTACCGCTCTACGACAAAGAAAATGGCTATACTTTCGGTATTACTATTGGTACGCCACAACAAATGCTCAGAACACTACGTGACAAGTTCCAAGACAAAAACATTGAATTTTTGATGATCAGTAATGCGGGGTTCCGCGAACTTATGCTTCGTTTTGATCCGCCAGAAGAAGTACACTACCAAGACATTACAGTGAGCCAAGAAGGTTCAAGCGATAATGTGCGTGAAGTTTCTGAAACGCTCGACGGAGTTAGATCTGATGACATCTTGGACTACGTAATTATGCAGGCAGATAAGCTCGGAGCTTCAGACATTCACTTTGAAACTGCTCGTAGCGGAGTTCGGGTACGATTTCGTTTAGATGGCGCACTTCACATGATTGCAGTAATCAGCCACATGAAGTACCGCCAGCTTCAGCAATCCATTGCGGTAAAAGCAAATATTTCTACTGCAGCTCCAGATGCGCAAACTGGTCATTTAAGCCAAATGATTGAAAACGAAGATGGCACTGTTAAAACACTTAACATGCGTATAGAAACCGTTCCTACGCTTTATGGCCAAGATGCGGTGCTACGTTTGTTTAACATGGATCCAGAGCTTCTTCGTTTAGATAACTTAGGTTTGAGCGAACGCGAGCGTGTTCCTATTGATAACGTTATTGCTCATCCGAATGGAATGGTATTAATGGTAGGGCCAACTGGCTCAGGTAAAACTACTACGCTGTATTCAATTTTGCAGCAGTTGAATGACCCAACCAGAAAAATAATCACTTTAGAAGATCCGGTTGAATATGGACTTGATGGCATGAGCCAGATTCCGGTTTACAGCCGTGAAGGTGATAGTTTCGGCAACAAGCTTCGTGCAGTAATGCGCCTCGACCCAGATGTAATAATGGTGGGCGAAATTAGAGATGTCGATACTGCTCGAACTGCATTACAGGCTTCAATAACAGGCCACTTGGTTCTTTCTACGTTCCACGCTGGATCAGCAGCAGAAGCATTCACACGCATGATTGATATGATAGGCCAAAACCCAATTCTTATTTCTGCAATAAAGTTAATAATTAGCCAGCGTCTTGTTAGAAAATTGGACGATTCCACAAAACAACAATATGAACCAGATGAAGCCGTAAAAAAACATATTCAAGACACCCTTAAAGATCTGCCTGAATCAATTGAAAAACCTGATCTTACAAATATTAAGCTCTACAGACCAGGTGAGTCAGAAGAAAACCCATTTGGTTACAAAGGCCGTATCACGGTGCTAGAACAACTGTTAATTACACCGGAAATTCAAGCTATGCTTCGTGATCCATTTAATATTCCTACAAGCCCTCAGATCGAACTAGAAGCTAGAAAGCAAGGCATGATTACAATGTACCAAGACGGAGTACTAAAAGCGCTTAAAGGCGTCACGACACTAGAAGAAATCAACAGAGTTATTTAAAAAGATTTAAAGTATTGTTATCGTATCTGATCCGCAATCTTTTCGGTGAGACCATCAGCAAAGATTGATGGAATGATCTGCTCAGCTGTCGGACTTTCTACAAAGGCCGCAATAGTCTCAGCAGCAGCAATTTTATGTTCATCAGTAATGGTACGAACGCGGTTATCTAGTGCGCCACGGAAGATACCTGGAAATGCCAAGGCATTGTTTACTTGGTTAGGGAAGTCACTACGACCGGTTGCCATAACCGCCACGCCAGCTTCTTTGGCAAGATCAGGCATAATTTCTGGAGTAGGATTAGCTAGTGCAAATACAATCGGATCTTTTGCCATAGTTTTAATCATCTCTGGCGTAAGAAGGCCTGGTTGCGAAACACCAATAAATACATCAGCGTTATGTACCGCGTCAGAAAGACTGCCCGGCTTAACATCGCTGGCAAATTCTAGAAGAAGCTTTTTCTCTTCATTTAAATTATCTCGGCTTGGTTCAATAATACCCTTGCTATCCACTGCAATAATTGATGCACCCGAGTATTTGTGTAGTAGTTTTGCAATTGCCACGCCTGCTGCGCCAGCGCCGACTAATACAACTTTGCAATCAGAAAGATTTTTGCCCACTACTTTCATAGCGTTGATAAGCCCGGCAAGCACAACTACTGCTGTTCCGTGTTGATCGTCGTGCATAATTGGGGTCGGGAGTTCTGCCTTGAGGCGTTCTTCTACTTCGAAGCAAATCGGCGCAGCTATATCTTCAAGGTTAATTGCCCCAAAACTTGGCGCAATAGCTTTTACGGCGGCAACAATTTCATCAGCAGTGTGCACATCTAAAACAATCGGCACGGCATCGATAGCTGCAAATTGTTTGAATAGCATGCATTTACCTTCCATAACAGGAAGTGCACCGTAAGGGCCAATATTGCCTAGTCCAAGCACTGCAGAGCCGTCGGAAATAACTGCCACTGAGTTATTGAGCCAAGTAAAGTCTCGTGCTTCGCTAGGATTTTCTGCCACATAGGTACTAACTGCGCCAACACCTGGCGTGTAGTACAGTTTTAACTTTTCAGGATCATCGAGGTTGTCTTTTAGGGTAACTTCTATCTTACCGCGAAGTTTTTTATGTATGTCGAGCGCTTGTTGTTTTATTTCATCCATACCTTATATAGTACGGGTGTATAATAGCTATGTAAACAGGAGTTTAAAATGAGTACTTTTGGATCAGAAGCATTCCCTGGTGGTAATGAGGGGTTCGATGCTTTAAGTCATCTTGGCAGTTCAGAACAGGTCGGAGAGTTAAAAGAGACTGACGCGTCTGCCTTAGTTCCGTCCATAGAAGATGCCGAACCTCAGCTACTTGATGCCTACGGACCAGATGGTGAAGGCTACGAATTTGTAAACTAACCCTTGGCGTAGTACAACAGATGTGATATACTTTCTATCAATTGCAAAAAACGTAATAATAAGGTAGAGTGGTTTAGTTATGCACGCACTAATTAGGCAAGTTGAATCTAAGTTTTTGAAAAAACAAGTTGTGGATGTCCGCAGCGGTGATACTGTTAAAGTACACCAAAGAATTAAAGAAGGCAGCAAAGAACGTATTCAGATTTTTGAAGGTCTGGTTATTCGAACTGATCGTAAAGACAGTATGACCAGTACTATTACTGTTCGTCGAATCGCAAGCGGTGTTGGCGTAGAAAAAAGCTTTCTACTTCATAGCCCACTCGTTGAAAAAGTTGAAATTACTAAACGAAGTAAGGTCCGACGCAAGTACCTCAGCTACATGCGCGCTCGAAGCGGTAAAAGTGCTCGTCTTGCAGCGGTTGATTTTGATAAGACTGCAGTAAATGATGTCACTGACCCTGAAGCTGAAGCTGAGCTTGAACGAATTCACGAAGAACAAAAGGCTGAACACGAAGCCGAGGCTGCTAAAAAAGCCGAAGAAGAAGCTAAGAAAGAAGCAGAGATTGCTGAAAAACTTGGTGATAGAGCTAAAAGCGAATAAATTTAGTCGCTTCTAATAAAAAAGCCATCGTTTGAATGATGGCTTTTTTATTTTGTTGGACAGAAAATTAAATACTTAACCGGTTGTTGTAGTCGGTGGTTGATCAAAGTTTGTGGTGCAATTTGTGTAGATTTCTTTTGCTTCTCCAGCATAAATTTCGTTAACTTCGTCGCCATTTCTGTCTGCATTCATTTCTTCGGCAACTGCCGCGGGTAACACAGGCTGACCTTCTTGTGGAGTAATTGCTGTAATCTGAGCAGTTAGGCTTGAATATGTGCTTCCGTCAACTACTTCAACAATTTTGGTTCCACTACATAGAGTTTTCCAGCCATCAATTTCTTGTTCTTCAGTCACTGCTGTCGGGTCGTTAGACGTACTGCTACCACCTTCAGTAGATAACCTTGTAAGAAATCCGGCTCCGAAAGCAAGACCGAGTGCAAGTACTCCAACGAAGACATTTCTTGCAACATCCGCTGAATTGGACGCTTTAATTCTTGCATCAGCAGATCTGGCTCTGTTATGCGGATGCGACCCAGGGACATGACCTTGTGTATATTCACTCCACCGGCTAGTGCCAGGTCCTGTCTCTTCCGATTCTAGGACAGGCATCGACGCAGAAGCAGCAACATCTGCTGCAATGCTTTCAGCAGTGGGTCTTGGCGTTATTCTCGCTTCGTCACGACCTGGTGTTCGTCGTGGTGTCGGTCGTGGTCCTGATTCATTTGATGTCATATTCATAATATATTAAAGAAAATACGACTAAATGTCAACAAAGTTACATCGTAGCTTTTATGCTTTGCTGCACTATTTGCTTAGCTAAACGTATATAATAAAGCGCAGATGATTATTGGAATAGACGAAGTTGGAAGAGGATGTTGGGCGGGGCCATTGGTAGCCGCGGCTGTTGGGTTAATAGATGGGCACGCTATTAACGGACTAAATGATTCAAAAAAACTTTCTGCTAAAAAACGTTTACAGCTAGTCGGTGAAATTAGAAAAGCTACCACGGCTATAGGAATTGGCTGGGTCTGGCCGCGTGAAATTAATACTATAGGTTTGACTGAATCGGTTCGGCTAGCTATGCAACGTGCCGTTGATGAAATCGAGCTGTTAAATCATCAGATTATTATTGATGGTAATTATAACTACCTCGAACATATGCACCGCACAGAAGCGGTTATTAAGGCTGATGGCACGGTTGCTGCTGTCTCGGCAGCTTCTATAATTGCTAAAGTGGCCAGAGATGCCTACATGACTCAAATTGCACTTAAATACCCGCTATATGGTTTTGAGAAGCATGTTGGGTATGGAACTAAACTACACATTCAGGCACTTGCTGATCATGGTGTATTACCGATTCACCGCATAAATTATAAACCCATACAGAAGTTCTTAAGTGCATGAGTGTTTCAATTGGAAATCAGGCAGAAGAATCAGCGGCAGAATATTTAAAACAGCAAAAGTATAAAATTATTGAACGCAATTGGCGAACCCGGGTTTGTGAAGTTGATATTGTCGCCCAGAAGAACCTGGTGGTATATTTTGTAGAAGTAAAATATCGAAGTACAGACCAGCAGGGCTCCGGGCTCGAATATATAACTCCAAAAAAGCTACAGCAAATGAATTTTGCAGCACAGTGCTGGGTTGAGGCTCATGACTATTCAGGAGATTACGAACTCAGCGCTATTGAAGTTTCAGGCAAAGATTTTGAGGTTACGAACTTTTTGCCGAATATTTCGTAAGCCAGTCTGCTACTTTTTGTTCATCACGTTTTCTCCAAGCTGCACGTGCGGTAATTTCTTCGGTGCCTATTAAAATTGCACGTTTTAATGCAGGATCGTCTAGCTTGTCATTAAAGAACTCTTTGTACTTTTCTAACATTTCGTCGGTACTGAAGAAGCTCGCACTGTACCTGGCAAAATCATCATAGCTTTTGCTTCCGCCAAAGTGTTCTAAAATCCATGGCCAGTTCCGTACAAGCCACTCCCACGTAAGCATTCTGCCGTGACAGTTGCGAAGAAGATACACAAACCAATGGCGTAGATCTTGGCTTCGTACAGTAGATGTATCAAGCATCATTTTAAGTAAACCAGCAATGCGCTGAGGGTCTTTTGTAGATGTTAGAGCTGAGCACAGATCGACTTTATAATCTGCAGTTTTGGCAGACTTGTACTTGGCTAGGAGTTCTTCAAATTCTTGTTCAGTTCCAAATTTAGCGGCAACGCTTAAAATCATTGTTCTACTTTCAGCAGGTAGCCGTTCTGATTCTGTAGTTTCTCGATACATTTTAAGTGCGTGGTTAATAACTTCTTTAGTTTCACTAGAGCTCATTAAGCCAAGTGTGATCGTACGAAGATGAGTGCTGTTACTGTCTTCATTTGGGTGGTAATCCCAACCCAGAGTCTGAAAGTTTTTGCCTGCTAGATCGGCAGTAAGTTTTTTAAGTGCATCTTCTGCTTCTTCGTTACCTTCGGTTAGCATGCGGGCGTTGCCCAAGATTCCTGCAATCAGCGACCATACCATTGCACGTGGTTCGTCTTGGCTTGATTGAATAGTTTCAAGTGCTTCACTTAAATCTGTATCACCGTGTTTTGCGAGCATAATCAGCTCGTTAAGTCGTGAGATCTTCCATGTAGGTTCGATTGTGTTTTCTGAAAGTTGCTTTGCTAACCATAGTTTATGGTCGCTATTCTTGTAGTTTACAATGTAATGCCCAACCCCTGTGCTATTCAGTCTCGTCCATTCGTTTGAATCTAAAGCAATTTTTTCAGTAGCAGTACTGAAGGTCTCGGGTAATTGTGCGCCAAGTAGTGGTATCTGCCACAGTGTTTTATCGGTTTTACCATCTAGCAGCAACCGTTCTTGACTTATTCCTAGAGTATTTTCGTTTTGGTCGACTGACACCAGCGGTTGGCCGGGGTGTTCGATCCATTGATTCATAAGTTTTGCTATATCTAGTTCGGTGTGTTTGCTAAGCGCGGTCCACAAATCGTCGCGAGTGGTGTTTTTGTAGGCGTTAACCGTGAAGTAATCTTTTAAACCTGCACGCCATACGTCATCACCGAGAAGATCGTGAAGCATTTTTAGTAACTTTCCGCCCTTAGCATAGACAATTGAAGGGTCAAATAACGTGCTAATTTCTGCCGGGTCGTTAACGGCTACTCTTACTGACTGTACATCCGAATAGACGTCTCTATTAGTAGCAGAAAGTGCATCTTGGGCTACAAATTCTTCCCAAATGTTCCATTCAGGGTGAAGTCTATCTACAGAAAGATACTCGGTCATGTTGGCGAAGCTTTCATTTAACCAAAGATCGTCCCACCACTGCATAGTAACGAGGTTGCCAAACCATTGATGCGAAAGTTCGTGTGCTACAACGAGTGAAACAAGCTGCTGGGTGCTAAGTGAGACATTTTTAGGGTCAGAAAGAAGCACAGTTTCTCGGTAGGTTATAAGTCCCCAGTTTTCCATGGCGCCAGATTCAAAATCAGGAAGTGCCACTTGATCACATTTTTCAAGTGGGTATGGGATACCGAAGTAATCGTTATAAAATTCAATTAAATCAACGGTTTCTTTTACGGAATAATCTAACCAACTAGGGTTTTGAGCTGCGCTTGCCCAGCTTCGAACAATAACTCCATCTTTTGTCTTAGATTCTTTTACAACCATTTCACCAAAAACAAAAGCTAGTAAGTAGGTGCTCATTTTTGGCGTAGTTTCAAAGGTTGTAATTAAACGGCCAGATTCTTCGGTCTGTGTTTTAACAGGCGTGTTGGCAAGCACTGTTTCACCAGCCGGTGTTACTAGTTCTAGGTCAAACGTAGCTTTAGCTGCTGGTTCGTCAATACATGGAAATACTTCCCGAGCGTGGTGACTTTCGAATTGTGTTGCGATTAGTTTCTTCTTTTTACCTTCGTGGTCAAAGTAACACGGATATACACCGTGCATAGCATCGGTTATTTTTCCTTTAAACTCTACCAGAACTTCTACGTTTCCAGCTTCTAGTTTTTCGTTCGTAGTTAGAGTAAGTGTGTCGAATTCTTCTTCAGTAAATATTGAGGCAGTGTTGTTTACGGTGGTTCGTATAATTGTAAGATCTTTTGAATGCAGTGAAATAGTTTCAGAGCTCTGCTGGAGTTCGCCAGTTATATGAACGCTACCCGTGAAGGTAGCAGCTTCGCTATCGATATCAAGCAGTAGTTTATATGAGGTGGGTTGGAATATGTCGTGTAGTTTTGTAATCATACAAACCAGTATAAGCTATTGACTTAGTATATTGATATATGATATAATAATGTAATGACTCAGAGTAGCAACATCAACTTGCCACCACTTTATCAAGTAAAATTAGCCCGTCCTTCGCTAAAGCGCGTGCGCAACTGTCTTACTGGTGTGTTTGAGCATGATCCAACCAGAGTGGTTTCACACAGAGTACCTTTTAGTGATCAAATGGTAGTTGTAAATAATCTACCAGGTAAAAGGAACTCGGCTGTTAATACCTATACCAAAACTGCTGACTTTACCTTTATACGTGAAGACGGTGTAGTTGGTGTACGCGCACAGTTTCAAGCCGATCACCTCCACGGGTTTCAAATCCATGAGGTAGGGTTTAAAGGGAAAACTATACGCGAAGGAATCAGTCCTGCTGTGGGGTTTGTTGCAGTAATTGGCGAAGACTCTCGATCATTCGGGGTTGCTGGAATTGATTCAAGCGGTGAGCTTCTGGACCCACTAAGCCAAGAAGCAGCCTACGCAATTACCTCGCACGGACTTGAGAGAGCATTTAGATGCAGTGATTGAATGAAACAGCGCAACGTGATACTATACAATTAGTCCGGCCAATGTGGTCGGAATTTTTTATAGAAATCCCAGCTTATTCGAACAATTTAGAAAGGAAAATAAAATGGAATTACAAATTAAACAATTAGTTATGGCAATCAAACAACTTGCTGAAGAAAAAAATCTTCCAGAAGATATCGTGCATGATGCTGTAGAACAAGCACTTGCCGCTGCATTTAGAAAAGACTTTGGCGAACGCGAACAAAACGTAAGCGTACGTCTTAATGCAAACACTGGTGATGTTACAGCAATCACAAGCTACGACGTTGTTGAAGACGACGCTGTAGAAAACGATGCCCAGCAACTTACCGTTGAACAAGCGCAGAAGTTTAAAAAAGGCGCAGTTGTTGGCGACGTTGTAACAGAAGAAGCACATCCAACTACATTTGGCCGTGTTGCTGCACAAACCGCAAAGCAAGTTATTTTACAACGCCTTCGTGAATCTGAACGTGAAATAATTATGACTGAATATGAAGACAAAATCGGTACCGTTATTGTTGGTACTGTACAACGCGTAGAACCACGCTTAGTTCGTGTTGATCTTGGTAAGGCTACTGGAATTCTTCCTGCAAGCGAACAGATTCAAGGTGAATATTACGGTGTTGGTTCACGAATCAAAGTATTTCTAAAAGATGTTGAACGCGGTAACCGCGGACCTCAGCTTGTACTTTCACGAGCTAACGAAGAATTTATTGAATACCTCTTCCGTCAAGAAGTTCCAGAAATGGAAAGCGGCGCCGTAGAAATTAAAGGCATTGCCCGCCAAGCAGGTATGCGAACCAAGCTTGCAGTTGCTTCAACCGTTCCCGGTGTTGACCCAGTAGGAACGTTTGTTGGTGGTCACGGTACACGCGTACAGGCAGTTATGAACGAAATCGGCGATCAAGAAAAAATTGATATCATTACCTATTCGGACGACATTGAAACTTATATTAAAAATGCACTTTCCCCAACCGAAGTGATTCGTGTTGAACTTAATAAAAATGTGAAGCACGCAAAAGTTATTGTAGATCAAAGTCAGCTTTCAATTGCAATTGGTAAAGGCGGACAGAACGTACGACTTGCTAGCAAACTAAGCGGATACGAGCTAGATATCGAATCTGGTACACCTGCACCAGCTCCTGAATCAAAACCAGAAGTTATTGAACCAGTTGTTGAAAAAGCTCCCGTTGTAGAAGAAGCACCTGCTAAAAAGCCGGTTAAACCAAAACGACGCGACGATATTGAAGCGGGACTACTTGGCGCCATTGAAGAACATGGAGAATAAACTGTTTATGCTTGCCATTTAATACTCAAGTGGTATAGCATTAATAACGATAATTTTAAAGATAACGAGGTAAGTAATGGTTAAATTAAAAAGTGCTGGTGCTGGACTAGGTCTAATGATGGCTGGCGCTTCAATGTTTGGCGGTTTGCCTAATCTTGAAGCTGGCACAGCAGATGGTGGCGCTAAAGCTGCAGTTACAGCAGAAGTTGGCCCACCGCTGGGAGATACCAGTCTCGATTTTATTACAGCTCCGTTTGCGGCTCCGTTCGATGCTGATCCACGATACAACGAAGGTCCACTTCAAGCGGCATCAATTGCTGGCTGGCTTGCTTTGGGTTCAATAATTGGTGCTGCAGCAGGCAAATTTGTTGAAGATCAAACCAAGGGCTAAGATTTAAAAGCACTTTAGATTTGGTAGGAAACTTTGTTATTTAGCACTCTTGACCAAAGAGTGCTAAATTATTATACTGTTTGTAGTGTTAAGAAATAATACAACTGCTGTAAAAAACTTACCAACGTATCGTTTCTTACCCTTAGGAGGAGTATAGTTTAGTTATGAACCCAGCAAAAGAATTTCAAGAGTTTTTAAACCGCCTAACCGAAAACGCACGGCAGAGTCTTCAGCACGCTGAAGGAATCGCTCGAGGTTTCGGCAGCGCTTATATTGGAACCGAACACATTCTACTTGGTGTTTTAAGCCAAGAAGGTTCAATTGGTGCACGTTTGCTTGAAACATCGGGTGTTACGCTTGATAGGGCTAAGACCGCTTTGAAGCTCACACCAAAAACTATTGTTATCAATCTTGGTGGTGGCAAAGGCCTGAGCGAAGCTGCAAAACTAACACTGCGAACAAGCTGGGAGATTGCTAAAGAATTCAGCCAAGATTACTGCGGTACTGAACATATACTCTATAGTATTCTTATTCAAAAAAACGCACGCGCAAATGTGCTACTGCGCGACATGAATATAAACGTCGACACGCTTACTTCTGAGCTTGAAGGATATTTAAACCAGCAACGATTTGAATACGAACAAGAAGGTAATACAACTAAAACTCGCAATAAAAAAGCTAAAAGCGCCCTAGAGTTCTTCGGAACTGATTTAACAGAAGAAGCTAAAGAGGGTCGGTTAGACCCGGTAATTGGCCGCAGTAAAGAAATTCTACGTGTAATAACAATACTTTCACGCCGTAATAAAAATAACCCAATACTAATTGGTGAACCTGGTGTTGGTAAAACAGCAATAGTTGAAGGCTTGGCTCAACGAATTGCAGCAGAACAGGTGCCTGAAAATCTATTAGACAAACGAATTGTTATGCTCGACCTTGCTGGCATGATTGCAGGTACTAAATACCGCGGAGAATTCGAAGAACGATTAAAAGCAATTATGCAAGAAATTGCTTCAGATTCTAACGTAATTGTATTTATAGATGAAATTCACTTGCTTGTTGGTGCGGGCGCTGCTGAAGGTGCGCTAGATGCCGCAAATATACTAAAGCCTGTGCTAGCCCGTGGAACAATGCGCGTAATAGGTGCTACAACTATAGATGAATATCAAAAGAGCATAGAAAAAGATGCCGCGTTAGAGCGACGATTCCAAAACGTTCAAGTATTGCCCCCAACGCTGCAGGAAACTACAGAAATTCTTAAAGGCTTAAAATCTAAGTACGAAGCACACCACGGCATTACTATAGATGAACACATTGTTGAACAAACGGTGCACCTAAGTGATCGCTACATGTCAGAACGATTCATGCCAGACAAAGCGCTCGATCTTCTCGACGAAACCGCTGCTCATATTCGCGTAGAACGTTCACATATGCCAGAAAGTCAGCGCCAGCTCTTAAAAGAAATTAAACTTGTTCGGCACCGAATGGAAGAAGCAGTCATACATGAAAATTTTGAAGTTGCAGCCAAGCACAAAGCTAAACACGCTCAGCTTGAAGATGCTTTAGAAAAGCAACGAAGTCGTGGTCGTGGAAGGTTAGTTATGACAGAGGCTGATTTAGCCGGAACCGTAGCGCTTATTACCGGCATTCCAAGCCAGCGTATTTTAAAACGAGAAGCAACTTATTTGTTAAAACTTGAAAAAACACTTGGCAAACATGTAATTGGCCAAAAAGAAGCACTTGAAGCAGTTTCTAAAGCAATCCGTCGAAATAGATCAGGTGTGAGTGATAGAAAGCGTCCGATTGGTTCATTTGTGTTTCTCGGACCTTCTGGTGTTGGTAAAACCGAGCTCGCCAGAGTACTGGCGCGTGAACTTTATGACCGTGACGATGCGCTTATAAAAATAGACATGAGCGAATTTTCGGAACGGCACACGGCATCACGACTTGTTGGTGCGCCGGCAGGGTATGTTGGCTACGAAGAAGGCGGCGAATTAACCGACAAAGTCAGGCGTAATCCATATAGCTTAATTCTGCTTGATGAAATTGAAAAAGCTCACCCAGATATCTTCAACATGCTACTGCAGATTCTTGAAGACGGTGTATTAACAGATGCTAAAGGCAGAACTGTTGATTTCACTAATACCGTAATAATTATGACCGGTAATATTGGTGCAGAACAGTTACGACGCGAATCAACACTTGGCTTTAGGGCTGAAACTAAATCAGAAATTGAAAACCTTGATGAAGTACATGAAGCCAACAAAGAACGAGTAATGGAAGAGCTCAAGCTTGCGATGCGCCCAGAATTAATTAATCGTATCGACAAAGTAATAATCTTCCGAGCGCTCACAACCAAAGAGGCTAAACAAGTGCTTGATTTGCAGTTGAACGATCTTAATATTCGTTTGCAAGAACAGCACGGTCTCAATTTGGTAATTAAACCAGCAGCAAAAAATTATATTCTAGAAAAAGGTTACAATGCACAATCGGGTGTCCGCACCTTAAGACGAGCAATTCAAGACGAAATTGAAGACCAGATTGCCGAAAATCTTCTTGGCGAAGTCTGGAAGAAGAATCAAACAATCACAGTAGATTATAAGAAGAAGCAACTTGTATTTTCTGAAGATACCCCTACATCGACCTTTAAAAAACAGAAGCAACTTTCTAAAACAACTAAATAGTATAGAATAAACATATGAAGAAACGAGTACTCTCGGTTTTCGGACTTGCACTAGTGGCGCTTGCGCTAGTAGGGGTAACTCAGCGCCAGTTTATAAAAGACTACTACGTTGTGTATACGCAGGACTTAGATAGTCAAGCCGATGTTTTGGCGCAGAATCTGGCGCTAACATCTGATGGAAGTTTTTTATATAAAGCCAGTCAGCCCAAGATACAATCTTCCGAAGCATTCAACCAGTCGTGTAAAAGCGTGTCTCATGAACACAGCATAGTTCTAGGTTGCTACACCAGACAGCGAATTTTTATATATAACGTTGCTGATACGCGTTTGAACGGTGTGAAAGAGGTTACTGCAGCCCATGAACTACTTCATGCTGTGTATGAACGAATGCCCCAAAACGAAAAAAATGAGCTCAATAAAACACTTACCGCAACTGCTGAGAGTATTGATGATCAGAGATTTAACGATACGCTTGAAGAATATAGAAGAACTGAACCTGGGCAGTTAGAAAACGAACTTCACTCAATTCTTGGTACAGAAATTGCAGTTCTACCAGCAAAGCTTGAGGATCATTACCGAAAGTACTTTACTAACAGATCACAGATTGTTTCGTATGCAAAACAATATGAAGATTCGTTCACCTCGCTTGATTCAAAAATAAAACAGTACGATCAACAACTCACTGATTTAAAAAACCAGAAAGAATCTCTAGAAAGTTCACTTAACCAATCGCAATCCGATATTGAAAGCGAAAGAGCTCGACTCGACCAATTAAAAAGTTCCAACCAAACAGAAGAATATAATGCAGCGGTACCTAGCTATAACGCTAAAATTCAAGCGTACAACAACGATATAGCGGCATTAAAACAAATAATCAATTCGTATAATCAACTTGTTGAAGCACGGAACGCTTTGGCTTCTACGCAAAATGACTTAGTTAAGCAACTCGACAGTAGTTACGATTCGCTCTAACTACTTGAATGATATACTAGGTAAGAGATGGCAAAATCAACAACACAATTTGTCTGCCAAGAATGCGGAGCTCGTCATTCAAAATGGGCAGGAAGATGTAGCAGCTGCGGGGCATGGAATAGTTTAACCGAAGAACTTCCAGTTAGTCGCGATGCTGCACTTTCCGCTGTGCAAGGCCAGGCACTCAAAGCCACAATGGTAGGTAAGGTAGAAAAAAGTCAGCGCAAGGCCCGTTTAACTACCGGTACTGCAGACGTGGACAGCGTACTGGGTGGCGGCTTTGTTGCTGGTAGCGTTAACCTAATTGCTGGTCAGCCTGGAATTGGTAAAAGCACGTTATTAATGCAACTAGCTGCACAGCTTTCTACAAACCATAAATTACTCTATGTAAGCGGTGAAGAATCGCTAGAACAAGTAAGTTTAAGAGCTTCACGAATCACTCCAAAAGAAAGTACGGTTCTATTGGCAAGTTCAACCAGTAGCGACGACATAGCTCAGACTATTTTAAGCGGGGAATACGAAGCCGTTGTTGTTGATTCCATTCAAACAGTTTCGTGTAAGTCGGTGAGTTCTGCACCAGGTTCGGTAAGCCAGATTACTAACAGTACATACCTACTGACTCAGGCTGCAAAGCAAACCAACACAACGCTAATTCTTGTCGGGCATGTTACCAAAGAAGGTAGTATTGCGGGGCCAAAATTATTAGAACACCTTGTAGATGTAGTTCTTAATCTTGAAGGGGATAGGTATGGCGGTTTTAAAGTTCTTAGAGCTATAAAAAACCGTTACGGCTCAACTTCTGAAGTAGGAATATTTGATATGACAGACAAAGGCTTGATTGTAGTAGATAATCCTTCTTCCGTTCTACTAGCAGAGCGCCAAATTGCAGACGGCTCGATAGTATTGGCTGCAATGGAAGGCACTCGCCCAATACTAGTTGAGGTGCAAGCATTAGTTAATCGTACGTCGTTTGGGTATCCTAAGCGCGCAGCTTCAGGCTTTGACCTAAACAGGCTTAACTTACTCACCGCAGTGCTAACGCGCCGTACAAAGCTTGATCTGAGCGAATTCGACGTATATATAAACATCGTTGGTGGTATAAAAATTAACGAACCAGCAGCAGATCTGGCGGTATGTATGGCAATTGCCTCTGCAGCTAAAGGTATGAAGCTTGAAAAAGATGCTGTTGTGTTTGGCGAAGTGGGGCTTTCAGGTGAAGTTAGACACGTGCCAAATATCGAAAAACGACTAAAAGAAGCTAAACAGCTTGGCTTTAAACTTTCTATTGGCCCTAAAACTGATGTAAAATCAGCTCAGCTTCATTCAATCTCAACATTAAAAGATGCGCTTAATACGTATCTTAAAACTTAAAAGGAAAATTTATGAATACACAATTACTAATTACAGCAATTAACGTATTGCTCAGTTTATTTATCATTTGGAAATTACTGCCAAGTGGTATTAAAAAATCAAAAGGAAACATAGTACTACTTGATACCAGTGCCATTATGGACGGACGCGTGGTGGAAGTTGTAAAATCAGGTTTTGTACCCTCAGAGCTACTTATTCCACGATTTGTAATTGCAGAGCTACAGCTACTTGCAGACAAAGCTGACCACCTTAAACGGGAACGAGCCAGGTTCGGCCTTCAGGTCATACAGACTCTGCAGGATAGCAAGCATACAACGGTTTCAATCATTAGCGACGATATTAAATCAGAATCAGGCGTAGACGAAAAGCTAGTGAAGCTCGCTCTTAAACTCAAAGCTCTCTTATTTACCACCGATTACAATCTTCTAAAAGTAGCAGAAATTGAAGGCGTACGAGTACTAAATATTAACGAACTTGCACAAAACTTACGTCCAACCAGAATCCCTGGTGAACATGCAGAAATTAAAATCGTTTCTAAAGGCCAAGAAAAAACTCAAGGCGTAGGTTACTTAGATGACGGTACGATGGTTGTCGTAGAGCATGCCGGAACAAAACAAGGCCAATTTATGAAAGTAGAATTCACGCGCAACCTACAAACGACTGCGGGCAGAATGATGTTTGCTAAACCGCTAAAAGACACTGCCCAGCCTTCACAGAAACAACCCGGATCGCTAACGGAAAAACCTAGACAACGAAGATTTACCAACAGAAAACTTACCGCAGAAGATAAACTTATCGCAACCATTAATTCTAAATAGTATTTATTAAAACGCCTTGCCGTGCCAAGCCAGACAATATTTTACACTGAATCAAGAGCCCGTAACTTGTATAGATGATGTTGAAGTTGATTGATAGTACAAACTATCTGTTACGCGAACTTGAATCGAGTAGTTACCAGCCGAGGGGAAAGTGTATGGTACATTATAGCTATTGCTTCCACCAGGCAGTGAAGTTAAAACCTGCCCATTAACAATAAACTCGATTGTCTGTATAGGATTAGGTCCACTCACAAAAGAGGTTCTGAGGGTTTGAGAGCGAGAAGAGACAGTACCTGATGGTGAAATACTAAAGCCAGTTGCTGCTTCTACGCCGCACTGGTGAACATCATCATTCTTTGTGATGTCGTATCCTTCAGGAACACCGCTTTGAATTTTTTCATTTGGTTTTGTTGGATCGGTTAAAACAGTAATCTTAATTGTTTCTTTTGCAGCTTCTGGCGTACAGGTAGTTGCAAGCTTTTTAGAAACGCGGTCAAAAATTACGTCTTGAATGTCTTCTTTAGGTTTCTTATACCAAGAAGGGAACCAATCAGTCTTACCACTTACAGAAAGTTTTTGAAGCGTTTTAGGCTGTGTGAACCATTCGTTAGCTTTATAACTGCCGTATTGAGGCTTTGTAAGCACCTGGGCGTGTGCTTCGCGAATAAACTGGCCGAATATTGGACCAGTTCTACTGTCTGTATAACCACCCATAACACCGCCGGTACCACTACGACCAGCCCATACACCAACAGCAAGTTTAGGCGTGTAGCCCATCATCCATCCATCTTTAGAATTATCGGTAGTACCGGTTTTAATTGCTGTTTTTACACCTTTAGGATTAAAGTAGCTTACGTTACGGCCAAAAGTAGGTGCACGAGCGCCATCATCTGCAAGAATATCGCTAAGTATGTATGAAATTTCTTGGCTTCGTTCAGCATTAGTAAATAATGGGGTTCCGCCTTTATTCTTCCATTCTTGCACAACTTCGCCGTTAGACTTTTCTATTTTAAGAACCAGAGTTTCTGGCATAGCAATACCGTTGTTAGCCAGTGCAGCATAAGCTGCCGTGTGTTCATCTAGATGAATTGTTCCCGTACCAATGGCCATGAATGGGTCGTTTTCGTTACCGTCGGTACATGGTTTCTGTTCTAAACACTTAATGGCAGTTTCACCAGCTGCTTTTACTACATTTATAACATTGCCCATACCGGCAATGTTTGCAGCCTTCATGGCTGGTAAGTTACGAGATTCCGCTAATGAGCTACGGATACTTAGATTGCCACGATATTTCTTGTCGAAGTTAGAAACAGGGGTTCCATTAAATACTTGTGCGGTATCTGGAATAATGCTTCCTGCGCCGTAAACATTAGAACCATTGAACAATGTTCCATATACAAACGGTTTCATACTAGAACCATACTGAAGATCAGATGTCGCTGCGTTATAGGCACCGTATCCAGGATAGCTATAATCACGACTACCAACCATAGAAACAACATGACCAGTAGCGGGTTCTACGGCTACCAGTGCCGCATTATTACCACCAAGTCCGCCTCTACGAGATTCAACCGCTCCCATATTATCTTTAACAGCACGTTCCGCCATTTGTTGCATGTCCCAATCGAGCGTGGTGATAACTCTCCAGCCACCTTTTCTCACATTGTCGGCACCATACTTACCTTCAAGCTGTTTAATAATTTCATCTACAAAGTGAGGAGCTTTTTTAGCAGTCGGCTCATTCGTAAGCGGCTTAATTGAAGCAAGAATATCTACTTTTTTAGCTGTTTCGGCTTGGTCGGGTTTTATATAACCCTGTTCTTTCATGTAATCAATAACAGTTCTTTGACGGGCTAATGTTGCTTCTGGGTCAAAACTCGGGCTATTGCTGTCGTATAGGCTTGGGTACTGCGGAATAGAGGCAATATAGGCTGCCTGTTCGATACTTAAATCTTTTGCTGAAACGCCAAAGTATCGCTTAGCAGCAGATTCAACTCCGTACGCGGTTCCACCGTATCCAATTGAATTAAGATAGAAATTTAAAATTTCATCCTTAGAATAAGTTCGTTCCAGTTCAATAGAAAGAATAATTTCTTTAAGCTTACGGGTATAACCGGCAATACCGGATCTGGTGTTATCTTCTAGAATTACGTTTCTGGCAAGTTGCTGGGTTAGTGTAGAAGCACCTTGCTTGCCACCACCGCTGGCATTGTTTACTACTGAACGTAAAATACCGCGCATATCGAAACCGCCGTGCTTGTAAAAGTCTTTGTCTTCAATAGCAACCGTTGCCCACTTCATGTTGTTATTGATTTGATCTGGTTTTACAAAGGTAAGTTGTTGATCTTTGTACAGTTCATACAGTAGTACTTGCCCGGTTCTGTCATAAAACTTGGTTGTACGACTTTGCACACGTTTTGTAAGTTCATCTGGTCCAATAGCAAGATCTTTTCTAAATATTGCAAAGATCGCAAGTACAAG
This sequence comes from Candidatus Saccharibacteria bacterium UBA7683, assembly GCA_002482925.1. Lineage (GTDB taxonomy): Bacteria > Patescibacteriota > Saccharimonadia > Saccharimonadales > UBA7683 > UBA7683. The sequence continues at coordinate 614 of DLGX01000066.1, read as the reverse complement.
AATTATTCCGGCTGCAAGTCCAAGACCAGCAATTTTAAGACCCATGATTGCACCTTGTCTAGAAAACCAATACTTAAAGAAGCGTTTAGGGTGTAGGCGGTAGGCGATTCGTTTGATTTTTGATTTCGGTAACGTTGCTAAAAATTCCGCTTTTTTACGAGATTTTACATCTGCTGATACGCGTTTTTTAGTGGCTAGGTTGCTATAAACTGAATGTGCGCCTTTTCGGTGCGCTGGCTTGCGGACGGAGCCCGTTGAACTCTTTTTCGTGTCTTTTGTCATACCTTTAATTGTACCTCATGCTTATGCTATCTAGTATAGCATTTTGTTCACGTAATTACGGATGATATACTGTCACTTGATGACGCAATTTTGTTACAACAGTTCATATCAGACATATGCCCGATTGGGCTAATTTCTCATATCTACTAATAGTTAACTTGTAATATAAATTGAAAAGGAAACCTTATGACACTTTCTGAAGAATTAACCTGGCGTGGCTTCGTAAATCAAACTACATTTAAAGATATCAAGGCTCTTGATGGCGATCCAATTACGTTTTATTGGGGAGTTGACCCAAGCGCAGATTCTATGACAGTAGGAAACTTTGCAGC
>DLGX01000087.1 GCA_002482925.1 Candidatus Saccharibacteria bacterium UBA7683 | reverse complement strand
GTTGCGTGATTGATTAGTCATCAAAATAAAAAATACCATAAAAATGGCATTTTGTCTACTTGGCGGGCCCGACCGGATGAACGCTTTGCTACTCTCTGCATAGCTTTCTCGAAGCCAGCTTCTGTGAGAGCTATTTGTGATCGAACCGGCGATCTAGTTCACTCCGTTCACGACTCGCTAATTCAAATTCAGTCGAACTGACACGAAAAAAGATCAGCTGGTGCTGATCTCGTTTCGTGGCGGGCCCGACCGGATTCGAACCGGCGATCTTCTCCGTGACAGGGAGACGTGTTAGGCCAGCTACACCACGGGCCCGCGTTTCTTATAAATAAGACTAGGCTATAGTAGCAAGTTTTCATCTGGAACGCAACGATTTTAACAGTTTAGAAAATTAAAATCCTCTGATAGAATAGGATCTGTTATTTACGCCGATGTAGCTCAGTTGGTAGAGCGGCGCTTTCGTAAAGCGTAGGCCAGCGGTTCAAATCCGCTCATCGGCTCCAGCGAGATTAGTATAATGGTAGTACATTTGCTTCCCAAGCAAGGGGCACGAGTTCGATTCTCGTATCTCGCACCAGAAAATCAAAGTTTGATATTCGACCGCCAGCATAGACCAAATAGAGTATAATAGGATAATAAATGAGCGAAAATATAGACCCAGTACCATTTACAAAAGATAAACCTGTCATGATTTTGGCGGTTAGTGCCAGTATTCTAGCATTTGCAAACGTCTTACAAACACTAGTTCGTTTAAAGAGCCACGATTTTAAAGTTCCTACCCAATATGTAGTAAGTGATGGTAGCGTCTTGCAAACTTCAAGTTGGTACTCACTGTATAGCTTGGCTCTTTTTTCTCTTCTAGGTACCGGATTACTCATATTTCTTGCGTACAGACTTCATAAAAGCAACAAAGTATTTGCCGCAGGTGTACTAACCGTTCAGGTAATACTTGCGGTTGTGAGCTTTGTAGTTTCTGGAGCACTACTCGGATTAGTCAGTAGGGTATAGTACATGGCCGTATTCCCACAAGAACTTGAAATCCCCGTTGGCAAGCGAACATTGAAGTATCGTGCGTTTGAAATGCTGCCTGGAATTTTAAGCTGGTCTATTCTTGCGCTTCCTGTAATTTTAAGTTTTATAGATAAAACTGCGCGACTTGCCGCGGTCTTTATATTGTTCTTCATGATGAGTTGGTTTTACCGTTCAGTTGGGATCGCTTTTAGGACATTGCAAGGTTACAAACGAATGCAAGAATCTGCAAAAAGTCCATGGCAAAAGTGGCTTGGTGATATGGCAAATCCTGAAAATGCTATCGACAAGCTGACGCACAGAAGAAAAGAACTCAACCACCGCGAACGTGTTCATCTTGAAAACTTACGAGCTTACGCTGCTGATGGAGATTTGCACGATTTAAAACCACTGGATCTTACGCATCTAGTAATAGTGCCAATGTGGCACGAATCGTACGAGGTAGTAGCGCCAACTATACAGTCTATTCTCGATTCAGATTACGACAGCAAACAGCTCATGCTAGTTATTGCACATGAACAGCGTGGCGGTGATGTGCCAGCTGCTACTGCAAAGCGGATAGTAAAAGAATTTGGCTCTCAGTTTAGCTATGCTACCACCATTATGCATACCGATTTGCCGAACGAGGTGGTGGGTAAGGGCGGTAACGTCACGTGGGCCGCACGTGAGATGTTGCCATATTTTACTAAACACAAAATTGATCCTAAAACAGTGCTGGTAACCACACTCGATGCTGATAACAAGCCTCACAGAGATTATTTTTCACATCTTAGCTATTCCTATATTTTAACTAACGACCGCAAGCATCATTCGTACCAGCCTTTAGCTGTGTACACCAATAACATCTGGGATGTTCCTGCAGCCATGCGCGTACTAGCAGTTGGAAATTCGTTCTTTACTATTACACAATCTGTTCGTCCGCATTTGCTGAGGAACTTTTCTAGTCACGCTCAGAGCTTAGATGCGCTGATTGAAACAGATTTTTGGAGTACCCGTACAATTGTGGAAGACGGTCATCAGTTCTGGCGCAGTTATTTTGCATTCAAAGGCAATCATCAGGTGGTTTCGATTTATGCGCCCACCTATCAAGATGCTGTACTTTCCGATACCTATCGACAAACGCTTAAAGCCCAGTTTGTACAGGTACGTCGCTGGGCATATGGTGCTTCCGACATTGCCTATATTGGTAATCTAGGTTTTCGTACTCGGAAGAACAGAATAGTACCGCTAAAAAACTTTATTCCAAAGTTCTTTAGACTGCTTGATACCCATGTAAGCTGGGCAACTGCTTCGCTTTTATTACTAGTGGCAGCCCGAATTCCGCTACTAATTGGTCCTCAAGCTAACAAAAGTATAGTGGCTCATCAGTTACCGATTATTGCCAGCTACGCACAAACGGTAGCGCTTGCAGGCCTGTTTCTTTCAATATTCCTTTCTATGAAGCTACTACCACCCCGACCAGCACGATATAAACGTCATCGCAGTGTGCTCATGCTGGCACAATGGGTGCTTTTACCTATAACTAGCATTTTATATGGCTCATTTGCGGGTTTATATTCTCAAACTCGACTTCTAACAGGGAGGTATTTAGATAAATTCGATCTTACTCATAAAGCAATCAAGCCTGCGGCTGATACTGCAACCAAAACACCTTCCTAGACTGCCTCTAAGCGCTTACCAAGCTCTTTACAAGCTCAAGCGGGGGTTTATTGTTGTATATCTGATTAACGTACTGTAGAGCTAGATTTGGGTCGAAACGTTGCAAAGTAGTGGTTGCCGCCTGCACAATTACGGTTGCTTCTTGGGTTTCACTCTCAAAGAAGTGGTTCTTCTGCAAAGCTAGTTCAACGGAATCTGTTAATTCCGAAAGCGAAGCTGGTGCTAGTTGTAAATTTTTGCTTGCTCTACTAATGCTAAGCAGTAGTCTTTCACGACTATAATGAGATGTTTCATCAGATGTAATCACGGAAACTCGTGCTGTCCAGTCGACTTTTTCTTTAGTAGTAAAGGTGCTATTACACGACTTGCATCGATGCCTTCGCCATGTCTGAGTGTTCTGATGGGTGCTTCGTGAATTATAGATGTGTGTTTTATTAGAACAAAAAGGACATATCATATGACTATATGTTGTCATACATCTGGGCAAAATGCTAGTGGATAAATAGCGTTAAATCTTGGGATAAGTCCTGCATTAAGAAGTAAAACCAGTCTTTGTGTCATCCTGAGCAACGTCGAAGGATCTGCTTTAGTAAATTAACGAGCGTTGATTTGTTTAAGTTGGGCGATTACAAACTAAAAGAGCTACGAATAAACGCAGCTCTTCCTCATGTTCTAGTTCTCGCGTAGGCGGAAGATTAGTCTTCGGCTTTGTTGCGGCGAAGTCGTGCACGAATTGGGTGTGCAGCTGGAGTCTCTTCAAAGAATAGTTTAAACTTTTCGAGCTCTGACTTCTGGTGTTTCATGGGTTTGTTACTCATGTACTCCAATATTAGCATAAGCCAATTGTTTTGTCAATATGGACAAGTCTCGACCTATGTTATGTTAATTCTTGCCCGACAATTGAAAATCATATCACATGACGCATTTCACATGCAAATATTCTGTGGAAAAGTAATGAATTCTTGTGTATAAAACAGGGGTAGAGTATACTAGTAGCAATGTTTACAGAAAAAAAGAGAATTGGTGAGTATTCGCGAACAGGAGAGCTAATTGTTCGTGGTAAAACAATTGTTACTCCTACGTTTATGCCTGACGGCACTAGAGGGGCAGTTAAGTCGCTTACTCCTGAAATGGTAAAGAGTACTGGCGTGCAGGTGGTGCTTGCTAATACGTACCACTTACATATGCAACCCGGTGAAGATGTAGTTGCCAAGCTGGGCGGATTGCATGCGTTCACAGGCCAAGATCTACCAATGTTAACTGATTCAGGCGGATTTCAAGTATTTTCTTTAGCGCATATTAATAAGATCTCTGAAGATGGCGTAACATTTAAAGATCCTAGAACAGGCGATATCATATTTCTTTCGCCAGAGATCTCTATTCAGATCCAAATGAAACTTGGTGCAGATATGATCGTAGCCTTTGACGACGTGGTTTCTCTAGACCAAGCAGCTCGTGGAAGAACCCAAGAAGCCTTCGAGCGGACCCACAGGTGGCTAGAACGAAGTATAGCCGAGTACGACCGACTTACTAAAGATATGGCTGACGAAGACAAACCGCTGCTATTTGGCGTAGTTCAGGGCGGTCTCGACAAAGAGCTCCGCAAGAAAAGTCTAGAAATAGTTCAAAGTCTTCCTGTTGGCGGAATAGCAATTGGTGGACTTTCAGTAGGGGAAACTAGAGAAGAAATGCATGAAATGTTCGAATTTCTCGCACCGCTTTTCGATAATTCTAACCGACCACGCTTTTTACTAGGCGTTGGAGATCCTCGCGATCTCAGAAAAGCTATAGAATGTGGTTTTGATATGCTCGATTGCGTTATTCCTACCCGTAATGCTCGTCACGGATCTGTTTGGTCATCTGGTGATGAACGACTTAATCTCAAATCTGAGATACATAAATTAAGCTCAGACGTCATAGATGATATATGTGATTGCTACACCTGCACCAACGGTTTTTCGCGTGGTTTCTTGCGTCATCAATTCAAAGTAGGCGAACCATTAGCTGGAACATTAGCTTCAATCCATAATATTCGTTACCTACAGCGAATCTGCGAAGAGTACTGCAAGTAGGTCAGTAGTAGTAATTGCACTTTACCCCTGTTTTTAGTACTATTGTCTCAGCTCAATTTAAAGAACCAAGCTTCGCGACTTTTTTAAATTGAAGAGGAGGAAGCCACGAAGATTATCAGCTTTTTAACTTTAGTTAGAAACGTAAGATCGTAGTTGATTCCGACGAGGGCGATTAGCTCATTTGGCTAGAGCGCCTCATTGACGTTGAGGAGGTGGGAGGTTCGAATCCTCCATCGCCCACCAAGGTGATGACTGGCTTGTGGCCAGTTTTTACTTTGGTGAAATTGTGAGACCTGAGAACCGTTCAGCATAACTGAGGTTCGGTGTAGTGAAAGCACGCGCAGAAATATATTTCGAGCATGACTGAACGAAAAAGCGAAGCGCTATCCTCCATCGCCCACCAAGGTGATACAATATATATTAAGCATTGAAGCAGTGTAACGAACTGTGGAGCTTCAGAGGCATGTCCAGAACAACTGTAAAGTGCTGGTAAGAGTGAAAGATTTCGGTGGAACAGCCTGTAAATATATGGGCCCGAAACACGCTAACAGATGAAATAATTCGTCTAGTAGCGTGTTTTTATAATATTAAGCCAGAAAGGAATGTATGGCAGATCAAAATAACGACCAACTTCATGCAATGCGACATAGTTTAGCGCATATAATGGCGACTGCTGTAAC
>DLGX01000015.1 GCA_002482925.1 Candidatus Saccharibacteria bacterium UBA7683 | reverse complement strand
AGTACAATATCTTGATATGGTTCAGAACGATGATTTTTATGTATGTACATAAGTGTCTTTGAGCCTAGTGATTCAACCGATCCGCCATTAAGCAGTTGTTCTGCAACGGAATGCACTGCTGTGTCATATGGATGCAGTTTGCCATTTGATTTGTTATACTTAGCTCTACTTGCGCTTGATATCGACTTCAATTTTTCATCGTACGCATATACCACAAGCATAGTTTTGCCTCCATACACAACTTTCGTTACCTTAGCGCTCTTGGGCTCAGCGTCTTTTAACGGAGATTGTGCGATGTGCTCACCAAGATCAGTAATTTCAATAGTATGATCTTTTAGTACTTCTTTTTCTGAACCACCATAGCTAAACACAAGCTCGCGCGACCTCTTTGAAACACGCGTTTGGTCGTCTACTACCAAGTCATTTACCAAAAGCGCTGTTGAGCCAATTTTCTGAGCTTTTCGTTTAACTTCACGTTCTGCAATTATTTGAGCAAAACATGCTACAAACTCTTCTTCAATAATTGTTTTAAATACTTCTTTTGTGCGCTCTCCTAGGCCAGGGTCTCGTTTTGAACCATGCACAGCTATAAACTCATAAGGATCATCAATATAAGCTTTTAATATGTTATTAACTTCACCTAAACTGCGTAGAGCAGATCGAAGTTCAGAAGGGTGTGCTTGCGATCTATTAAATACCAGCATGTGATTACCGCTCAGCGGGTTTTTCATACTATGTTTCTTAATATAACTTGAAAGAAAGGCTTGAACGTTGGTTAATGGTTCAAGTAAGACTACTGAAAGAATATCAGTTGCAATAACTTCTGCTGATTTGTCTTTTGCATGATTTTCAACACTTACGTTAATTTCTAAAGCATTATCGAGCACTTCAATAAACTTTTGTTTCTCTTCTGGGTTAATTGGTTCTGCGCGTTTCCCGTTGGGAGCTGACTCGTCCGTAATACTTACCAAACCGCTGAATTGTAGCTTTGAACGTTCTTCTTCTACTACAGCGTCACGAATGTCGCGCACGAAAGCATTGCTCGATTCGGTAATGACTGTTTGCGCGCGCTCTTCGTCTAATGAAAAATCAACCTGTGTAATAAGTGTAAAAAATTCCTCAATATCTGGGTTATCAATTCCTCTTACAATTCCAAATAATTCACCCACGCTTGCGGTTAAGACTTCTTGCATCGACAAATCCTCAGCGTTGGTTGGCGCATTTTGTTTTTCTCGAGGCGATTGAGCTGGTGGAGGCAAGCGGAAAGACATTTGAGTTATTTTAACATAAAATTGATATTAACACAACTATTTTCAGATATATAAAACTGTAGCTATACTATATATATGAAACAATCTAATACATTTGCGTCACTTATAATAATCATAATTATTCTCGGTACGGTCATTGGTTATTTGGTGGCAGGTAATTCAAATAATGAGGTTCCAGCAAACAGAGACGTAGCGTGTACCGAAGAAGCAAAGTTATGTCCTGATGGTTCTGGTGTTGGCAGGCAAGGACCGAACTGCGAATTCCCCGACTGCCCAACTGAAACCCCAGCTATTAAACCGCAGTAGGTCCAAGTACAGCATTCTGGTTTTATTTAAATTTAATGGTATAGTCCTAGGTGAGTAATCTATAAATTAGCATAAGGTACACATGGCAATATTTAATGAAATGAACGAAGAATTATTCTCAAAAAAAGAGGCAATTCAATATTTAGGGATAGACAATAATCATTTTGAAAATTATTCCAACAAAAGCGGAGAAATTATAGGTGAAAAAATTCGTAACAGATGGTATTTTAAAAAAACGATCTTAGAAGATTGGTTAAAGCTAAAAAATTCTCGAACAGTACATCTTACACTTAATGAATATGAAAAATGCTTTGAATTTGCTATAAGAATGGTTTACGGTGGCCTATCGTTAAATGGAATTCGTGGCCAGAGAAGTGAAGTACAGGCAGTCGATGATGTAATACTGGGGATATTGGCAGAACACGCTATTAAAAAGTTTATGAAAGCAAATTTTGATATAGAAATAGAGTTAGACGAAGGTGTGCATCCATCACAGATTACTCCTCAAGACTTTAATCTAATTAACGATCACGGTACTTTACGCGAGCCAAAAATCGGCGTAGGGGTCAAGGCAAGTAAAACTAAAAGCGGATTCCTAGTTTTAGGGGCTAACGAGATTGAGCGTGTTACGAGAAAGTCTGATGCATACGTATTTGCAAGAGTAAACCTGCCTTCCGACCATTTATTTAGAATACTACGCGACCACTCTTTCTTTAATAATGCTAAGAACTTGATCGAAGCTGATCCATCTTCACGCAATATTGAATCACTTGAAAGTATTCCTGTGTGGATTTGCGGAATAACATACCTAGATGAGCTTGAAAAAGCAACCTTAATACCAGGCCAAGAATTTTCAAACGGACACAGGTACGTTAAGAGTGTATCAAAAATGCATAACTCTGACAGTGACTGGCGACAGTTTGTTTCCCGGCTATAGTACGCCCATCATTTTAGTAGCTATTCGTTCAAGTACTGGAACAGAGACGGAATTTCCAGCTTGTTTGTATAAAGCAGAATCTGCTAGCTTTGGTAGCTTATAGCTATCATCAAAGCCTTGAATCCTAAAGCATTCTCGAGGCGTTAGTTTTCTAATGCCTTTGCCGTCAAAAATTATCGGTACGTTGTGACCACCCATTCCCATGTTAGCTGTAAGGGTAGGGCAGACGCCTTTTTTATTTTCTCGTACATATTGGCGTCTCCATTGGTATACTTTACCTTCTTCCTTCACATCATCCTTGAGCTTTTCATAGAGAGGCTTGCCATTGTAATAGTATTTTTCTTCAACTTCTGGCTCAAGGACATCTTTGATCATGCGCGTTAGTTTGACGGGTTCGGGGAATTCAAAAGCTTTAATTTTACTTTCGTCTTTGAAGCCAACAATATATATACGCTCTCTATTTTGGGGGACATTCCCATACTCCATGCTATTGAGGACTTTATATTTAATATGATAACCTAGTTTTTCTAAAGTATCTTGGATTACTTTAAATGTATTGCCTCCATCATGGGATTTTAGATTTTTTACATTCTCAAGCAAGAACCCTTGAGGTTTGTGAGCCTTTATAAATCTTACGATGTCAAAGAAGAGATTGCCTCTGCCTCGGTCATCGTCGAATCCTTTTCTGTATCCAGCTATTGAAAATGCCTGACACGGAAACCCGCCAAGTAAAAAGTCAAACTCAGGTACGTCGTCTTCGTGGACTTTGGTGATATCTTCAACGACAAGTTTTGCGTCTGGAAAATTTAAATCGTAGGTAGCTTTACAGTTTTTTTCGAAATCATTTGCAAACACTGTATTGAAACCAGCTTTTTCAAAACCGATTCTTATTCCACCAACTCCAGCAAACAAATCGAGTGTTTTATACGCCTTCTGCTTTCCTTTGGTAGGAGTGGCCCCCACTTTAAATGAACGACGTACTTCCCAAACGACACCGCGTATTTCAACTTGGTCTCGAAATATTGGAAGCATTTCTTGATTTGCAGGCTGTAATCTAAAGCGATTCTTTTCTTTGTAGATTTTTTTAAGTGTTGCTTGATTTTCATCAATAACCGCAACTACAGTTTCGCCATTTTCTGCTGTGGGTTGTTTCTTGATTACTACAATATCTCCATCGTAGATGCCGTCGTCAATCATACTATCCCCGCGGACTTCGAGAGCGTAGAACTCACCTTTGGTAGGGAGGTTGGATACTTTGACGCCAGGGAGTGCAATATCTTCTAAAGCTTCGATTGGCTGGCCCGCAGTAATGTACCCAAGAAGTGGAACAATACTATGGATACCCTCTTGGTATTCTGGTAATTCAAAGCCTGAGTAATCGTCGAGCTTGGTAAGCTTACCTTCTTTGACAAGTTCTGTAATATGGCTATGAACGGTGGATACGGATTTTAATCCGATACCTTTTGCTATCTGTTGTAGCGTAGGGTAGATGCCTTCTTTTTCTTTATAATCTCGTATAAAATTTATAACTTCGGTTTGTTTCTTAGTGCTCATGCTTCCTCCAATATAATAAGTATACAGAAAAAATACGAAAAGTGCAGCACAAAATTATTATGTTATTCACAGTTAATGAAATAATAATAAATATCCCATGAAGATTTAATAAGTTTCGTGTATGCTTGCAGTAGTAAGAGACGATATAGATGGTATAATTTAAGTATGAAAAAATTATATCGTTCTTCTACTGATAGAAAAATTGCTGGTGTTTGTGGGGGTTTGGGTGAATACTTTAATGTTGATCCAACTATTATTCGAGTGATCTTCTTTATATTGCTACTGCCTGGGTGGCTTCCAGGATTTTTGCCGTATGTGATTCTTTGGATTGTGATACCAGTTCAACCTGGTATTAACAAAAAAGACGTTATAGACGTGTAGTTAAGATTGCAGTTGTAATTTTTCATACAGCGCCCAGCACAACTTAAGCGCTACACTAACAGCAGTATAAACTTTATAAGGAGTTAGTATGGCTGATAGAGAAGAAATAGTTACAGAACAAACCACAGTTAATAACGGCGCAGTAACACGCGATAGAGCGGTAACTACCAAAGATAAGAACTATTCTATAGCAAAAACCGCACAGGTAGTGTGGTTTGTTGTAGGTGTTTTGGTGTTCTTATTAGTACTTCGCATGGTGCTTTCACTACTTGGTGCTAACCCTGCTAACGCATTCGCAGACTTGGTATACACACTAAGTAATCCGTTTGTATCACCGTTTAGGGGCTTGCTACAAGTTGGAACAGTTGAACTTGGCGTAGCACGCTTTGAACTAGAAACACTAGTAGCGGTAATAGTCTACACGCTTATTGGGTGGGGTTTAGTAAAACTTATCAACCTTGGTCGTCGTGACACAGTAGTCTAAACTGTATTTCTTGACAGAATTATAAAAGGACTCAAGTACGAGTCCTTTTATAATCTACCGAGTTCTACTTAAAGAACGTCTACAACGTCGTTGTCGTTGTTTACTACGTTACCTGAATTAACATTTGTGTTAACGTTGTTGGTTGTAACTGCAGTATTTGTAGTATTGCCACTGTCTTGGATATTGGTATAAGTATTACCGTTATCGCTGATGTTCGTATTGTTAGTAGTAGTGTTTGTAGTATTACCACTATTACGGTTATCAGTTAAGGTAAGACCAAGGGTATTACCGCTCCATCGGTTATCAACATTTGTGTTGCCGTTGTTCTTAGAAATAACCTTAGAATTATCGGTGTTTGTAGTGGTGGTTGTGCTAGTTGAGTTGTAGTTGCTCTGGCTAACAGGGAACCATCGTGCTACTGAAAATACACCTTTAGGTTCGCCAGCAGTAGCATTTTTTGCTGCTTCTTCAGCTGGTACAGTGCAGCTTGGGCCAGCAGCTACTGTATTGCTCTGCTGTGCAGCTTGTGCGTATGCAACATTACCAAATTGTGCCTTCACAACAGATGCGGTGATTAACGTTACAATTGGAACTGCAATAAGCATTGCAAAGAATGCTACCGCAAAAGTTTTTAATAGTTGGGCGTTTTGGTTTTGGGTTGTAGATATAGCTTCAGCCATAATGCTACCCTCCTTGAATTAGTTTATTGCAGGCTCCCACCAGTCGTGACCTAATAGTACAACTATTTACAAAATAAACACAATATGTTTTAAAACATAAGCACAATGTATCTGTGGATAACTATAACTGCTACAGTTTAGACATTTTTCGGGCTTGTCGCCAGGTTTTAACAGCTTGTTCGTATGGTTGGAAGTTTTCAAAAATCCA
>DLGX01000081.1 GCA_002482925.1 Candidatus Saccharibacteria bacterium UBA7683 | reverse complement strand
CGTAAGGTGACTCCAAAAGCATATTCTCATGTTGGCAAAAAACACAAAGGCGAGAATCAAGTGGAATTGGTATAATACTGACATGAATGATAATAAACCAGAAAAAAAGATCCTCGGTTCAGTTGCGGTAGATTCACAAACAGGCATGGAACACTACCAAGTTCCTAAAGCTAATCAGGTCAATGATACTAATTCACAGCAGCCTGCAGAAGAACCAAGCGACCCGATTCGAGCCGGTTTTCACACGCCTAATTATGGCGAAAAAGGTGATTCAGAAAAAAGCCAGAACTTAGCGGGAGTATCAGAAGAATTCTTGCATTTGTTTGAACATGATCCGAGCGAGGCAATTGTATACCAAGCAACAAGACACCCAGTTGGTGTGCTCGCAATCTTTCTTATGGGAGGCGCTGCAACATTTCTAATTATTACAATCTATATATTTTTAATATCTGATTCTACGTTCGCAAGTTCAATGGGTATGAATTCGGCTAATGTTACGGCAGTGGGCGGTTTGGTGGCAGTAGTACTTTTAGCGATTGTTGCAGGTGTTTCATTTCTTTCTGCGTATATCTATAAAAAAAGTCGGCTTATTCTTACAAATCAAAAAGTCGTATTTATTCAGTACCACAGCCTTATTGCTAGAGAGGTTTCACAGCTTAATATTGGCGAAGTAGAAGATGTTAACGTTTCTCAGCCGACACTACTCGATAGAATTTTTAAGACAGGGAAAGTTACTATTGAAACTGCGGGAGAGCAAAATAACTACGTGTTAACTCAGGTAGAAAACCCTTACGAATTTGCAAAGCTTACTATTCAAATGCACGAAGGCTCAATAGCCGAATACGGCAATTAGTTATTCAAGCTTCTTTTAATGTACGGAGCTTCTTTTTCTAACTGAGCACTCAGTTCAAAGCTTTTACACTTAGCATCAGCACAAAAACCTGGCTTATACGAATAGAGGCTGCCGGAAACACTTATGGACTTTCCTAAATAATCTTTTACGCTTTCCGGATCAATTCCTTTTAGCGAAGCTGGGCTAACCGTTTCTGGGTAATAGCCATTTTTTTCGTAAAAAGATTCAAGTTGATAGTAGACTGCGTTAATATCAGTTTTACCTACGGTGTCTCTGTTTTCTGCCCGTAAGTTTCTGATATTTGTAACTGCAACTACTCCAATTGCAACTAAGACCAATACAACAACGAGTAGTTCAATAACGGTAAACCCATCGGAATTTGTAGAAAGTTTTTTCATAACTTGTTCTATTGTAGCAAAAGTATTCATGTTTGGCTTACAACTTAGGTATAATGGGTACTAGCTGGGTGGATAAAGAAAGCGAGGGTATATGCCAAAGTCTGATAAAGCAGCAAAAGCGAAAGAAACAAAGAACGATAACTCTACTGGTAGAGAAAAAGCACTTGGCCTAGCCATGGAACAAATCACCAAACAATTTGGTGATGGTGCAATTATGAAGCTTGGGGAAACTCACAAAAGTGATGTTGATCTGTTTAGCTCTGGTGCACTTTCGGTTGATCTTGCTCTTGGTGGCGGGTTTCCCAAAGGTAGAATCATTGAAATTTATGGACCAGAAAGTTCAGGTAAAACCACACTGTCACTGCACGCAATTGCTGAAATTCAAAAGCAGGGCGGTACGGCTGCATTTATTGATGCCGAACACGCGCTCGATCCGCAATATGCAAAACGTCTAGGTGTAGATACTGAAAATCTCTTCATCTCGCAACCGGATAACGGTGAACAAGCGCTTGAAATTACTGAAACGCTCGTACGTTCAAACGCAGTCGATTTAGTGGTAGTAGATTCAGTTGCCGCACTTGTTCCGCAAGCTGAAATTGAAGGTGACATGGGCGACAGTCACATGGGCCTTCAGGCGCGACTTATGAGCCAAGCACTCCGAAAGCTTACCGGTATTATTAATAAAAGCCAGTGTACCGTAATCTTCATTAACCAAATTCGTATGAAGATCGGTGTAATGTTCGGTAACCCTGAAACTACAACCGGTGGTAATGCGCTTAAGTTCTATGCTTCAGTACGTATCGATATTCGTCGCATTGGTCAAATTAAAGATGGTGAAAACATTATCGGCAACAGAACCAAAGTAAAAGTAGTCAAGAACAAAGTTGCTCCGCCATTTAGGGTTGCAGAGTTTGACATAATGTACAACGAAGGAATTTCGGCAACGGGCGATGCAGTAGATCTTGGTGTGCAGTATGGCATAGTGGGCAAAGCCGGCGCATGGTTTGACTATAACGATGCCAAGATAGGCCAGGGCCGTGAAGCTTCAAAAAGATACCTTAAAGAAAATCCAAAGGTAATGGAAGAAATTATCAAGAAGGTAAAAGAAGCTGCTGCAGTTGCTGCCGCTGAATAGTTCTTATTATGTCTGTCGGAAAACCTATTGAAGACTTCACTTTGAAAGAGCTTCAGGCCTATGTGCAAGAAAAGGCAGTTGAAAGAGGTTTTGAGCTAAAGGATCATAGCAAAAAGCTCGTCATGCTTATGGAAGAAGTGGGCGAGCTTGCTAAGGCAATACGCACCATTGCTGGTATAAAGTTCAGTGATTCTACTGAAAAAAAAGAAGTAGCCGATGAACTTGCAGATGTACAGATAGTACTGCTAGGCGTTGCGCAGATGTGTGAAATCGATATGGCTCAGGCAGTCGCAAATAAAGAACTAAAAAACGAAACTCGTACCTGGAAATGACAACCACAAGCCATGCTCTAGCCGGTGCTATGATCGCAAGTTTAGTAAAACGTCCGTATCTAGCAATTCCATTAGCATTTCTTTCGCACTTTGTATGCGATGCTATTCCGCACTTTGGAATTGGCATGGCATTTGGTGGCCCTACTATGTTTGCGTGGCTACTTATTGATGGGTTTTTGGCATGCGTGTTTGCAATCTTCTTATTAAAGAAAAAGGTGCAAAACCCCGTGCTATTAGCTATCTGCGGATTTGCAGCAATGTCACCCGATCTCGCGTGGCTGTATTACGGACTTAAAGGAAATCTTAATAATTTTTCAGCATTTGATCCAATTACAAAATTCCATAGTACAATTCAGTGGTTTGAACACCCTGTAGGGATTCTGCTTGAAGTTGTATGGATAGCGGTTATGGTAACAATCATACTGAAGGCAAACCATGAAAATTACAAAGATACAGCAACAAGTAAAGCGTAGCGACAGATACTCTATTTATATAGATGATGTCTATAGCTTTTCACTGAGCGATTACCAGCTAGTTGGCTCAGGGCTACATACAGGTAAAGAGTTTACGCAACAAGAACTCGACGCATTCTTACAGGAATCCAACTACGGCAAAGCATATGAACGGGCATTAAACTATGTAATGATTCGACCCCGCAGCGAAAGAGAAATAAAAGACTACCTCACGCGGACCTTCTTATATCCAAAGCCTAGAATGTACAAAACTAAAACCGGTGAAACACGTATTAAAAAACAAGAAGTAAACAAAGAAAGCACTACTTGTATGATCGAGCGGGTACTAGGCCGTTTGCAAGAAAAAGGCTACATTAACGATGAGTCATTTGCCAAGGCCTGGATAAACTCAAGGCAGCTGACAAAAAAATCAAGTAAACGAAAACTCGAACAAGAACTTATGAGTAAAGGTGTCAGTTCAGAAATTATTGCACATTCCTTACAGGGTCAAAATGAGCTTGAAAAAGAAAATCTAAAAGAACTCGTTAGTAAAAAGCGCCGGCTTACGAAATACCAAGATCGAACAAAGTTAACTCAATACCTTCTACGGCAAGGGTTTAATTATGATGATATTAAAACCGAACTCGAATAAATCGTTATCTTTTTGTAGATTCAGGCGTTAAAGAACTTTGGCTTTTCCGAAATGGATTCATTACCTGTGCGAGCCCGGTAGTTTCTGGTATGCTGGCTGATTTTACAATTATTGCGCTGTCGGTAACTTCAATAATTTGTGAACGATGAATAATTAAATTCGAGTTTGTAAAATTTTTTAAAACAGTTTGTGTTACATGAATTTTTTGGATCAAGAATCCATCACTTTCAACTGTGTATTCACCAACCCTGCCAAGACGTTTTTTCGTGTCGTCTATCACCACTTTACCCAGTAGTGTAAATCTAAAATTAATCACTTCGTTAAGACGAACTAAATCTTCATCAAGCTCCATAACGGCATCCGCACCATCAACAATAAAACCTAGTTGCCCAAATTCACGAATATCACTTGTGTGAACTACGCTTTGTGTTTGAATTCGCGGGCCATTTACGTAGTAGGCGACAATTTGAAGTTTTCTCGGATCGATAATAGGCTCGCCAGTGCTACCAAGCATAGAACCGCTCTGCAGACTCATTACCGGTATATTCTGAAGTTGGGAATTAAGCAAAAGCATAACTTTATTGTAACCACATAGGTCGATCTATACCAGTGCTACAAAGAAGCAACTACTTTCTGCTTATGCTTTTTGCTATACTTTAGGTAAGTATGAACATATCCGATAAGACAGTCCGGAAGTTGCTGACGGAGCACAAAAAAATTACAGAAGCCGAGCTTGTAAAGCTGGAGCAGGCGGCCGCACATCAAAAAAAGTCATTACAAGACGTAGTGCTCAAGCGGGCAGTAGTAAGTGACGAAGAATTAGCGCAGTGGTATGCGCTGTCTTCAGATATTCCTTACGTACAGCTGGATCCAAAAAAAGTTGATCCGAGTTTATTAAAGTTAATCCCTGAGCGAATCGCACGTCGCTATAGCGCAGTGGTGTTTAATGAAAAAGACGGCGTGAAACAGCTTGCTATGGAAGATCCCGACGATCTTCAGGCGCTTGATTTCATACAAAAACAACTTGGTTCAAAACCCGCGCTGTTTCTTGCTACTAAACAAAATATCGCTACAGTTTTAGAACTGTATCGAGGCGAAATGAGCAGCGAACTTACCAAGGTTATTTCTGAAGATACCGAAGGCGAAAGCGACCAAGTAGAAGTTGATGAAGCAGACTTGGCCGAAGATTCACCCATTGCCCAAACCGTAACACTCTTGATTGAATTTGCAATTAAATCCGGTGCTTCTGATATCCATATAGAGCCCCGCGAAGAATATGTACAAGTACGGTACCGTGTAGATGGCGTACTTCGTGAAGCCGATAAGCTTCCAAAAAAAGTACAGGCAGCATTAACTAGTCGTATTAAAATTTTGGCCAATCTTAAAATAGATGAACGCCGTATTCCACAAGACGGCCGGTTTAAAATAACCCAAACCGGAAAGATGTTTGCACTGCGTGTTTCAACATTGCCTATTGCAGACGGTGAAAAAGTAGTAATTCGTTTGCTTGATGAATCAAATAAAGCGTTGAGCATGGAAGATCTTGGATTCTGGGGTACGGCGCTGAAAACCATAAATAATGCGATTATTGAACCAAACGGTATGGTTCTCGTAACAGGTCCAACTGGTTCTGGTAAATCTACCACACTCTATAGCGTACTTTCGCTTTTAAACGACTTCACTGTTAATATTTCTACTGTTGAAGACCCGATTGAATATAAAATTGTCGGTGCGAATCAAACTCAGGTTAATCCTAAGGCCGGTATGACCTTTGCTTCCGGACTCCGTGCGTTACTGCGTCAAGATCCAAACATTATAATGGTAGGTGAAATTCGTGATGGCGAAACAGCAGACATGGGCGTGCAAGCAGCGCTTACAGGCCACCTTGTATTTTCAACACTGCACACTAACAATGCCGCAACTTGTTTACCTCGTTTGCTCGACATGGGAATCGAACCGTTTCTTATTGCCTCCACCGTTCGCGCCGTACTTGGTCAGAGACTTGTACGCCAGGTTTGCCAAGAATGTCGGATTGAATATAAACCTGACGAAAGTGAAATGGCTGAAATTAAAAAAATGTTTAGTCTTACTAAGCCAGATTCTTTCGCTAAGCTAAGCGAACTTGAAGCGGTAGCGTTAAAAGAAAATCTTGGTGCAAAAGACTCTACACTTTCTACAGACAACAAACGTATTCTACGGCTTTGGAAAGCAAAAGAAGATGGCTGTGATGCATGTTCTGGTATAGGATACAGGGGAAGATTCGGAATTTATGAAGTACTTGAAAATTCTCAAGACATCCAACACATGATTATGAGCAATACCACCAGCGATGTTATTGAAGATAAATCAATTGAAGCTGGAATGGTAACCATGCAGATGGACGGATTAATTAAAGCGCTTCGTGGTAAAACAACAATAGAAGAAATCTTAAGGGTAACAAGAGACTAATATGGCAAAATTCCAATACATAGCTATGGAAAGAACTGGTAAATCGTCAAAAGCGGTTATTGAATCAGACAGCAAAGATACAGCAATAGAAACACTTCGAAAACAAGGGCTTCGAGTGCTGAGCATTCAGCCTACCAGCAAGAGCAGTAGCCTGAATTTTAATATTGGCGGCACAAAAGTTAAAACCAAAGATCTTGTTATTTTTACTCGCCAACTTTCTACACTTGTGAATGCAGGGGTTCCGCTTGTGAGAAGTATCGGTACACTACAGGCACAGTCGGAAAGCAAAGCACTTAAAACCCAACTCGAAGCTGTTGTAAAAAAGGTTGAAGGTGGCTCATCACTTGCTGATTCTATTGCCGAACATCCAAAAACATTTTCACAGATTTATATAAATATGGTTCGTGCGGGCGAAGAAGGCGGTATCTTGGACGAAGTGCTCAATCGTTTGGCAGTACAACAAGAAAAAGACGCAGCCATAAAAGGCAAGATTAAAAGTGCTATGACATACCCTGCGGTAATATTTTCTATTACAGGTGTGGCTACAGTTATTCTTATGACCACAATCGTGCCTAAAATTGGGGCAATTATTACTGACCTTAGTGGCGGAACTGGATCTTTGCCTGTCTACACGCGAGCACTACTTTCAATTAGCAACTTTATGCTGAAGCCAGCGTTCATTATTTCGTGTGTTGTTGGTATTCCACTAGCACTATTTCTGTTCAAGCGGTTTATAAAAACTCCAAAAGGCAGATACGCGTGGCATTCTTTCTTGTTAAAAACCCCAATAATTAAAGTTCTTATTACAAAAGTAGCTATTGCTAGATTCGCGCGAACGTTTTCTTCCTTAATGGGAGCAGGTGTATCAATTGTGCAGGCAATAGGAACAACCGCAGGAGCGGTGGGTAATGCGGTTATAGAAAAAGAACTTATAGAAAGTGCTAAGTTTATCGAAGGCGGAGAACAGCTTTCTTCAAGGCTTGAAAAAAGCAAACATTTTCCACCGCTAGTAAGCCAGATGCTTGCGGTCGGGGAAGAAACAGGCCAGACAGATCAGATTCTTATAAAGGTCGCAGAGTTTTACGAAGAAGAAGTTGATACATTCGTTGGTGCACTTTCTTCAATTTTAGAACCAGTAATGATCGTAGTTCTTGGAGCGATCGTAGGTGTAATAGCGGCAAGCGTGTTTGGGCCAATCACCAACATCTCTACAAATATTAAATAGTTCGTAAATAAATTTCCACACTTTGTACACAACTAAAGCGTTAGGACGCTTGACAACAAAATAAGCATAAGCAATAATTACCACTAGGATAGAACAGCTATTTGACGTTGTTCGCCGCAAATCACCAATTACACCTAAGGAGGGTGGGCAAAATGAAATTAAAGTTAAATAAAAAAGGTTTCACAATTGTTGAACTTTTGATCGTTATCGTGATCATCGGTATCTTAGCAACAATCGGTTTTGTAGCATTTTCTGGTGCACAGAATAAAGCTAATAAGAGCAAAGCTGAATCAACAGTGAGCCAAGTTAAGTCTAAGCTTGGTGAATACTACGCTACAAATAACACATACCCAGCTGACAAAGCTGCGGTTTCTACGTTCCTTAATAGCGATGACGGTGGTAACAACACCGCACTAGCCGGAACTTTTGGTGCAGCAGGTTACACGTACGCATGTGCAACAACCTGTGATGAAGGATTTACC
The DNA here is from genome assembly GCA_002482925.1 of Candidatus Saccharibacteria bacterium UBA7683. Classification (GTDB taxonomy): domain Bacteria; phylum Patescibacteriota; class Saccharimonadia; order Saccharimonadales; family UBA7683; genus UBA7683. The sequence goes on along the minus strand of DLGX01000081.1, from coordinate 9,288 downwards.
CTTACTGCAGTCGACACTCTTTGGGGTTCAAAACCTGCTGGTAACGTTGTAGTAACTAACTAGTACTACATTATTAATTAATAGAGCCAAGGGAAACCGAGGCTCTATTTTTTTATGTCATAAGAATGCTATTATAAACATAAGTAGTATGAAAAAACATCAATTCACAATTAACGATGTAAGTGGTTTCACACTCGTCGAGTTAATCATTACAATCTCAATAATTGGTATTGCAAGCATTGGTATTGCAAGCCTGTTCTACACCACGCAGTATACGCAACAACAATCAAGATATATAGATGCTGCAACAAGAGCTGCCCAAAGACAGGTTGAGATACTAAGAAACAATAGCTATAACAACCTACAAGCTGGCCAAACAATTAATTTTACTGCTGATTTGCCTTCTAGTTTACCTAACACGAAATCTGGTACTGTTGTGGTGACCGAACCATCTGACGGACTTAAACGTGTAGACGTCACCGTTTCGTTTACCCAAAATGGCAGGTCACAGAATGTTAAGCTAAGCTCGCTCATTGGCGTGATAGGAATTTCACAATGAAAAAGCTTAATTCTCTCGGCGTCTCTTTAGTCGAACTTTTAATAACTATTACTGTAGTGAGTATTATGGCAATCGTAATTATGAACTTTATGGTCAACTGGCTGCAGCAATATGCTATTACTGAAACAAGATCAGCATTACTTACTGATGCGCAGACCGCGGTGGATAGAATGGTGGATGCCGTCAGGCTTTCTTCAAGCGCTGACGATGACAATAGGTGGCCAGATACAAATCCGCCAATAGCAGGTAATCAGTTTAGCTGGACCTCAACTTCAAGTAGATTGGTGCTTGCTTCGGCCGTAGAAAACACCAGTAATCAAATTGTGTTTAGTGACCCCGCAAACTACACAAGTCAAAAGAACAATCTGATATTTTTTGTGAACAATAACACCTTGTACCAACGAGCAATCGCAGCTCCCGTGCAAAATAATAAGCTCAAAACAAGCTGTCCAGCAAACAGTGCTTCTGCAAGCTGCCCAGCGGATTTACGTTTAGCTCAAAATGTATCTAATTTTTCCGTTAAATACTATGATGGCAATAACGTCGAAGTTGCACCAACTGATTCACGATCAATCGAAATTTCACTTACTTTGCAGAAGCGTCGATTTAGCCAGCTGATTCAGTCAGTATATAAAACAAGAATGGTATACAGAAATGATTAAAAGACGAATCAAACTTACTAGCCATGGATCTACACTTGGTGCAGCATTGATAATAATAATCGTGCTAACTTCAATCGGTATTTCATTATCTCAGGTTGTGGTAACAAGATATGCGTTTACTAAAAAAAGCGTGGCAGTAACCAGTGCGCTTCTGGTGGCAGAAGCAGGAGCAGAGGAGTCGATACAGGAACTAAATACTAATAATAGTTTCACGGGCTTCACTACTCCTCAAGTATTTTTTAACGAAGCTGGCCGCGGACGCTCTACCTATACATCGAGTATCACAAACGCAGCAAGTGGTAGTTCAAAAACAATTACATCTGTTGGTAAAGTCTATGCAAATGCGACTCAGACGACCCCAATTAGCACTCGTACAATTAAAATTACTATTGTTGGCACCGAATCAGAGGGGTATTCCGTGCAGACTGGTCCAGGCGGATTAATCTTGACTGGAAGCGCTAATATTACAAACTCAGACGTGTACGTTAACGGCACAATTTCACTAACCGGTTCATCTAAAATAGGTACTCAAAATCAGCCACTTGATGTAAAAGTTGCACACGTTGCTTGTCCTGCAGGTAACAGCCCGGGTGCCTCATATGCGCAAGTCTGTGGTTCTGGAACTCAACCGATTTCAATGGCGCAGAGTACAAAAATTTATGGAACTGTTTGTGCTACTAATCAAACCTCGGTTGGTCCAAACAACAACATTGTTGGCGGAGTCTCTGGGCAAGGTCTTGTTCCCAACTGCACAGCTCCACCTGTTGACCAGCCAAGTTTTGATAGAGCTGCGCATATTGCAAAAATGACGACTACTGCAAGTGGAACAAGCAATACCTATACTTGTCAGTCATGGCCATTTGATAGAACATGGCCGGCTAACCTTAGGCTAAACGGGAACGTGACTATCGGCGGAAGCTGTAACGTTGTTCTTAGCGGTGACGTGTATATCTCTGGTGATTTAACAATAAATGGCGCTGCAAAAATTACCGTTGCAAATAGTGCAGGCTCTGCTCAGCCAAAAATATTAGCAGATGGAAAAATCACCGTAGGCGGATCTGGCCAGTTAATTGCAAATAGTACTGGTACGGGCATGTACTTTATCAGTACCAAATCTAATGCTGCATGTGGTTCGGCCTGTACAACAATTACTGGTAATGCTCTTAAGACTACACAAAGTTTAGAAACAGTTAGCGTTGGCGGTGGCGTGAATCTAGCGGGGATGGTATTTCAAGCGTATTGGGGTAAGGCGACAATTGGTGGAAGTGGAAACGTAGGAGCAGTGGTTGGCCAAACTGTTGACTTAAGCGGAGCCGGAACTGTTACCTTTGGAACAAAACTATCTTCAGGCAGTAAAATCTGGACAGTTACCAGCTATCAGCAGGTATACAATTAGTTGCGAATAATTTTTAAAACAGTTATGCTTAAATCAAAATGAAAACTCCGCTTTTTTATCATAAACAACCAATTTTTGGCTTAGACATCGGTTCACAAACGGTGAAGTTTTTACAGTTAGAATCGCACCAAAAACACGTTTCTGTAAAAGCATATGGTAGTGTTGCTACAGACCAAAAAATTATGGCTAACGGCGTAGTCACGAATATTCCAAAAGCTGCTGAAATGGTAGATAAACTTCTGGCGAATAATATACGCGGCTCACTTACGACAAATCGCGTTGTAATGAGTATTCCAATTTCACATGTATTTACAAGAGTGTTAAGTCTTCCCACAATGTCAAAAAAAGAACTCCAAAATGCCATGCAGCTAGAAGTTGAACAGTCCGTTCCTATGGCTTCTAAGAACCTGTACTACGATTACGAAGTTACCAACACGAGCGACAGTGAAAATATGCTAGTTCGTATGGTGGCTGCGCCTCGGAACATTGTAGATTCTTACACAGAAGTGTGTGACATGCTTGGGCTTGATCTTGCATTGGTGCAGACAAATATAAAAGCCGACGCCCAGCTCTGTACTAAATATGAAGATCTTACCCCTGATAGTCCATACATCATTATTGATGTTGGCGGCGATTCCATAGATGTCGGTATATTAGACGAAACACTTCGCGTAACTGGAACCGTAGACGAAGGCGGGAACAGTCTTACGCAGGCAATAGCTAAAGCTTTGCACCTTTCGCCCGCTAAAGCTAACGAAATAAAAGTAAAACAGGGTATAGGCGCTGGTACAAATCAGAAAAAAGTTAAAGACGCCGTTACGCCAATACTTGACAAGGTTATTCTCGAAATCAAACGAATGAGTAGATTTTATTCAGAACGTGTTCACGAAGGAACTGAAATTTCACAAATCTTGATTGTAGGCGGTGGTGCTAATATGCCAGGCTTAGGAGACTACCTGACAGATGCAATACATATTCCGGCTCGCGTTTCTTCACCGTGGAGCAAGTACATAACTTTTGGCAAGCTAGAGCCACCTGAGCACGCAGATCTTCCAAGATTTCTAACATGTGCAGGGCTTGCGCTAGCGCAAGTCGAAGAGGTGTTTGAGTTATGATTAATTTATTACCACCTCAGCGACTTCTCAATATGCGTATTGCTAGAAACAACATGATTTTACGACGTTATCTTGAACTTGCGTTAATCAGTTTTGTTGTCATTGCTGGCGCTGTTATAGGGGCGTACTATCTTTTAGAAAACCAGCAAACAAATATTAAAACAACACTCGAAGCAGACCAAAAAAAAGTTAAAGAACTTGAGCCCGTTCAAAAACAAGCAGAAGATCTTTCTGTAACAATAAATACCATTGCTGGCTTAATGTCGAGAAACGTAGTATTTTCAGACATGCTAACCCAAATTGGCGGTATTATGCCTTCCGGTTCTGTGCTAACTGGTTTGCAGTTCTCGCTTGAAGATCTTAAATCACCACTAGTCGTAAGTGCTCAGGTAGAAAGCGAAGAAAGAGCGGCTGTGCTGAGAAACAATCTGGCAAGCTCACCACTTTTTAAGAGCGCCGAAATCAAATTAATTACTGAAATTAAAAAAGAAGAATCAGCCACAACTGATCTAGCTGGTGAACCCGTGGTGCAGAGCCCCTATAATTACACAGTAACAATCAATGCGTTTTTTAAAGACGACACAGGAGTTAAAAAGCCATGACGCCTAAGCTCGTGAATAGAATTCTAAGAATTTCACTTATAGCTCTGGTGGTGATAACCATCGCGGGGCTCTACTTTGCAAACCGAAGACTGGTGGAAATAGCAAATAATACTTCAAGATTGCGTTCACAAATTGAACTTAGCCAAAAACAAGTTGAAGCCTACAACTTAACAAAAATTAAAGTGGAATCACTTGGCTATGTTGATGAACTTGCAAATAAAGTACTACCTACCAACACCGAACAATCGGCTGTAGTAGCTGAACTTTCTTCGTTTGCTGATCGTTCTGGGTTAACTGTTGCGCAAATAAATTTTGCAGATACAACCAGCTCAAAAACACAGACCCCAGCAACTACACCTAAGGGCGTTACACCTATACCAATAAGTATTCAATTTAAAGAAGGTGCAAAATTCGAAAACATACTAGAATTTTTACGATACATTGAAAAAAATCAACGCAAAACGCAAGTTGTAAATATAGACTTAAAACCTAATGACAAAGATCGTTCGCTTCTCAGTAGCGTTACTGTACGAATAAATCTTTACACAAAGAGTGTTACTGCAACGGAGAAGAAACAATGAAGTCTCAATTCAGCTCAATCAGTTACAAGTTTCAGAAACTCTTCCACGAGCATCAGGCATTTGTAGTAATTGTAACAGTCTTACTTATTTTAACCGCAGTGTTCTTAAGAATTAACACCTTAAGTAACCAGCCTTTAGATAAAGTATATCTTGATCAAGAAACCTCAAAGCTGAAATCGGTACGTTTTAATGAAGACGCTGTAGATCAAATAAAAGCGCTCAACGACAGCAATGTGCAAGATCCCGGTACCCAGCTTCCTGGAAACAGACAAAACCCATTCAATGAATAAGTGGCGCTTCTGGCCGTAGTTGCTATACTTGAAGGCAACTATGAAAGAAGTTACATGTAAGACAAGCTCGTACGCGCAGACAGTAGAACTGGGCGAAAGAATAGGCGAACGCTTAAAAGGCGGCGAGGTTTTTGAGTTTCAAAGTGATCTTGGCGGGGGTAAGACAACATTTGTTGGTGGTCTCGCAAAAGGATTTGGCTCGCCTGACCCTGTAGCCAGTCCAAGCTTCACAATTAATTACGTATACAGTCGCCCCGATAAAAAACAGCTGTATCACTTTGATTTCTACCGCTTAACTGATCCAGGCGTAGTGGCAAGCGAGCTTGCAGAAGTAGAAAACGATCCTGATGTTGTGGTCGCAGTGGAGTGGGGAGATATAGTGCATGATGTGCTACCCAAAGAAAGAATTATAGTTAAAATTGTAGCAATTTCTGAAAATGAGCGCTCCATTACTTTTGTATACCCAGAAAACAATACCTATCTGTTTTCAGAACTAAAGCACGTATAATAAGAGCCATGATACTTGCACTGAGAACAGACAAACCAGAAGCGGAACTGTATCTTTATAATAAAGAAGTATTGATAGATACCATAACCTGGCATGCACACAGAGAACTTTCAGATACGTTACTACTTAAAATCGATGAATTACTAGATAAAAACTCAACTTCAAAGCAAGAACTTACCGGAATAATCGTGTATCAAGGGCCAGGTTCATTCACAGGGCTACGTATAGGCATCAGCGTAGCAAACACGCTTTGCTATAGCCTCAACATTCCAATAGTTGGTGAAGCAGAAGAAAGGTGGCTTCAAAAAGGACTGAAGAGCATTGTAGATGCAAAATCATCCAAAGTAGTTATTCCTGAATACGGTAGTGAAGCGACAATTACAAAGCCAAGAAAATAATTATTCATAACTGTGGATAAACTGTTAGTGTTTTTATAACAAACTTGTTATGCTTTAGGTAGATAAACAAAACAAACAGGAAAAATATGAAAACAACCCAATCAAAGTTAAAGATGCTAGTATTCTTTTTTGTAGCAGTAGCTGGTTTTTTACTAATAAATTCAAGCTCAGCTTTCGCTACTGCTAAAACATGGACTGGCGCTGCCGAAGATAATAAATTAGCCACAGCAGGAAACTGGAGTCCTTCGGGGTCTCCTGTAACTGGTGATACTTTGACGATTTCTTTTGCAACACTGTTTGGTTCAAGTTGTTCAGCCGATAGTACACTTAACAACGACATCGATTCTACAAATGTTACGCTCGCAGGTGTGACATTTAATGGTACGATGCCAACCGACTGTTATTATGCTGTAGTAATTTCTGGAAATGGATTCAAGCTTTCTGGCGACATAACAAGTACCAGAAGAGTATCATTGCAAAGTGGGGTTACAGCAACGGGAGATATTGAAATCAGTAACATAGCATCAAGCTCGCTGCTTCAAACGGGTAATAATAGTGTTACATTATCTCAGCTGACGCAGTTTAGTAGCGTGTCTGGTGGCGGCACCCTAATACTTGGAGATGAATACGAAGGAGGATCTGGTGGTGGTTGTGGTGATGGTACAGGATCTTCATACCCAGTGACAGGCGATGGCTCAGCTTTCACTGGCGCAATTATTTCAAACGGCATTAGTTTAGGTATATCTTCTAGGAGCAATGACATAGCACGGCATGCTAGCCAGATTACGATTAATAGTACCGGGAACCTTCGATTTAGTCTCAACTATCATGAAGACATGACTTTCGATGGGAAAATAGTATTTAACGGAGGCTCGGTCTACGCATTTCAATCTGCCACAACTTCTGGGGACAACTGTTTAAGCGCTACAGTTATGAAAGATGTAAACCTTACGGGTGAAGTACAGATCAATCAGATCACAACCTTCTCGCCTTACATGGTTAACATAAAACTTGGCGATCAAGTAACTGGTGCAGATAATGCGAGGGTTGCCAAAGGCGTAACAGGCCAGATTACCCTACCAAGTGGCTCGGTTGTGTCAAGCGAAATTGATGTGCATACAATCGATAGCGTTGACGACTGTAATTCAATTTATGCGTACGCTGGTAACAAATCAATTGTTAATGTTGATTGTTCAAGTAGTTACGTAGCTGTTAACGGCGGTATCCTTGCAGGGAGTGGCAAGCTCGGTGCTGTTACTGTTTCTAACGGTGGCATCATAGCTCCAGGTAACAGCCCTGGGGTGCTTTCAACAAGTGACCTTACATTTGAAGAAGGCGGCATTTACGAATTTGAAATTGCCGGTAACAGCGAAGGCCAGTATGATCAAATTAATGTAACTGGCACCGTAACACTAGGCAATGGTACGCTTCGTGCAATTCTTCTTGATGGCTTTAAACCTGAGCAGGGTAAATCTTTTGTGATTATTAACAACGACGGATCTGATGCCGTAGCGGGTGTATTCGCTGGCTTGTCTCAAGGTGCCACAGTAGAGGTTGACGGTGTAGGTTATTTCACAATTAGCTATACTGGTGGTGATGGAAATGACGTGACCCTTACGGCAATACCAGGTGTAGGTAACGCTGGTGATTTTAAGCAATCTGCAAGCTTGGGTTTTGTGGTTATGGGAGCTGTAGTGGTCGCATCAGTTGCCATAAAAGCGCGAAAACTTATCTTGAAATAACGGTAGTTGACAGTAATTTGCTATAAGGATAGTATATACTTAGTACATAAGCATAAACGGAAAATAGATATCATGAAAAAATTTTTACATCTAGCAGTTTCAGCAGTAGCAGTTGTTTCAATGGGACTTACACCAGTTTTGGTACATGCTCAAGAAGTAGAAGAGGTGGTACCTGATCCTACATCGCTTCCATCAACAGGCGGTACTGAAGTTGCGGCGCCTGATACCGGTATAGCACCGAGCAATCGAGTTGCACAAAATAGCGCGGTATTTATTGGTGGTAGCTTACTCGGCGCTGGTGTAGGACTTGGTATAGTTGCACTACGAAAAAAGAAGTTTAATCAATAAAATTACTTCAAGTATTTCTATAAGAACTCCATTTTAAAATGGAGTTCTTTGTTGTAAACTAAACGTAGTGTCGAGAACTTAATTCATACTATTTCGACCTCATATATTTTACTGATAACACTTAAGTGAACACGCTTTGGCACTGCCACCAAGATAATCGAATACGATATTTCTAGGGTAGGGCACACGGTACTACTGTTTGCAAAGAAAGGAACTGAATGATTGTATTTTTAGTAATCGCTGCTATCGCCGGACTCGCAGCGGGTTTTGGTGGTGCAACCGTAACCATGAAAAAGAAGTTAGGATCTGCGGCTGAAAATGCAGAAAAAGAACGAGAAAAAGCTAAGAAAGAATCTGAACTTCTGATTCTTGAAGCTAAAAAAGAAGCTGTTAAGGTTGCAGAAGAATCAAAAAGAGAAGAAGAAAAACGACGCAGAGAAACAAAAGAAACAGAAAATAGGCTGCTTTCGCGCGAAGAATCGCTCGATCGTAAACTAGATGAGCTTGATAAGCGAAACGAAAAGCTTCGTACTAGCGAAGATGAACTTGAAAAAATTAAAGACCAGGTTCGTGAAATTCGTTCTAGTGCTCAAGACAAGTTAGAAAAAATTGCTAAACTTTCTAAAGCTGATGCTGCCGAAAAATTAATGCAAATGACGGAACGCGATATCAAGCAAGACCTTGAAGGCTTGGTGGCCAAACTTCAGCACGATGCCATGGAAGACGCAGAAGAACGGGCTCAGCTTGTTATTACCCAGGCAATGGAGAGAATGGCCAGCGAAGTGACAACTGAAAAAACTGTTACAGCTGTTAAGCTTACTGACGACGAAATGAAAGGCCGAATTATCGGCAAAGAAGGCCGCAATATTCAGGCTATTCAGCGCGCTACTGGCGTAGATATTCTTGTTGATGACACTCCCGGAATGGTAATTATGTCGAGTTTCGACCCAATTCGTAGACAGGTTGCTCGGGTAACGCTTGAAATGCTCATGAAAGATGGTCGTATACATCCAGGACGTATTGAAGAAGTTGTTGAAAAGGCTCAGAAGCAAATAGACAAAGATATTGATAGAGCGGGCGAAGATGC
>DLGX01000070.1:3052-4747 GCA_002482925.1 Candidatus Saccharibacteria bacterium UBA7683 | reverse complement strand
CGGAGTGATGCCACCTACGCATGTATTCTATATTCGTGAACCTAATACTACAGCTTAAAATTTAGCCAGCAAGTAAGTATCTATCAATAAAGATGTTGAGCGTATCTTCTACCTGTTGAATTACTTCAGTATACAGCCGATAGTCGTGAGTGCTTTCGATTTCTAGAAACATCTTTGGTTCAGAGATCTCTTCATAAATTGGCTTTATGAGTTCTACACTGGTGAACTCATCTTTTGTTGCGTGAATAAGTAGCTTTGGTCCTTTGAAATCTTTTAGCACACTTCTAGGATTATATTTGGCGCCATCTTCGAAATAATTAAGCGGAAGACTAAACTTTCGTTGTTCTTTAGTTCGAACATTACCCGGTGGAATATCTCTAGATTCCTGAAGCGCGCCATCAATAACTTTTTCAGGCGCTGGCGCCGAAGGCGGACCATACGCAGCGTTGATTAAAACAAGTCCAGCAACCGCAGGGTTGGTAGAAGCCAGCATAGCAGTAGCACCACCACGGCTGTGCCCTAACAAAAGAGTCGGTCGGTTGCCGAAGTAATCTATCAGCTCGTTAACTGCCTTTAGATAATTACTAGTGCTGTAGTTTTTTAAATACCTGGGCTATCCCAACTATAAGGCGGATCTATCGCAACTGCGTAAAAGCCGCTACTTACAAAAAAATCTAAGTGGCTCACAAAATTAGCATAATCTTTGGTATCTAGACGACCAGGCATCAGAATGGCAATTTTTGCTGCATCTGGATCACCCTTAACATTAACAGCTATCTGAAAGTTTTCTGTCTGAATTAACTGCATACAGCAATCATACCAGTTAGATAATAAAACAAAGAATCTACGGTTAGTTAAACTTGAAGCCTTTTACAAATGAGTCCAGCTTAGTGGCGGTTTCAGTATTAGTTTGTGCAAGCTCAACATAGTAAAATATACCATTCTTAGTAAAGAATATATGTCGTGATTCGTACTGACCGTTCGTAAGTGTATAATCTTCAGCGTTTACTCCACTCACGACGAGCTTCGTGGGACTCTTCGTATATTCCAGCTGCGTGCTAGCAGGATAGAGAGTATCGTTCACAAGTTTGCTATATGTACTCCCCGCCATCGGGTAAGCAGTTACCGAGAAGCCGTTTAAATTACTGTCTGTGAATACTCCACTATTATCTGTTTTATCGACAATATTAAGAATGGTTGCTTCCCCGCCTTCACCAGCTCCGTCAATCTCGCTGACTACAGCATATCTTTCTGGAACAGTAATACTGAATTTACCAACTTTAGCAGTGTACTTAACACCAGAAGAAACAGTTTTAGTTTCTGTGCTAGTTTCTGATTCTTTGCTTAATTGAGCGAGCTTGCTCGTGGCATCTTTGAGTTTGACGTTGCTCTCGGTAAGCTTAGTCTGCTGCCATACATAAACTCCATAACCTACTGCCCCTGCAAGGACTAAAGCTAGTAGTACCAGTAGTGGCTTTTTTAAACTTTTCTTTTGATTTTGAGGTTGCTGTGATTGAGGTATAGCAGTTTGCTGTTCTTCCATTTTATAATATCCTTATGATTATCTGTTGGCTTTAGAATAGATCAAAAAAGAGGTCTTGTCGATCTCTTTTTTTAATGCATCTACTTGGTAGCGGGAGTAGGACAGCGCACATTGTGCTTCTTCGCTCAAACATGCTCGAAATATATTTCTGC
>DLGX01000070.1:0-2974 GCA_002482925.1 Candidatus Saccharibacteria bacterium UBA7683 | reverse complement strand
CCTTCTGGTGAAGTTCATATCATGGTAGCGGGAGTAGGACTATGGCGCCTACGCGCATATAGCCTCAACACATGCTCGAAGTAAACTTCTGTGCGTGTATTTCGTTATCGTACCTTCGTTCGCTTAGCTCACTACTACGGTTCAAGTCCGACTCACCGTGTAACCATGAAAAAAGCCCGACCGTATGGTCAGGCATTTGTCATGGTAGCGGGAGTAGGACTCGAACCTACGACCTCTTGGTTATGAGCCAAGCGAGCTGCCACTGCTCCATCCCGCGTTAGTAAACTGCTATCGCAATTTCAAATTATTATTTTACAGTTAAATCACTAAAATATCAAGAGATGCGCTGTGCTATTTTGTTTAGTTGCAACTTAACTTCTTGTGGCAAAATAGTACTTGCTTTGGTTGGCCACTTTACGGCTGGGCTGTATGTTTCTGTAATTTGTGCATAGGGAATCTTTTTTTCACCGATCTGAATTATGACTTTTACTACTGTGGCATTTGTATCAGAATTAAAAATTTTCTGGAACTCAGTAGGAACCTCTGTCTTCCAAGTGCCACTGGTTATTCTAGAAAACATCATTTCAGCATCTTTAAACGCTTTCCCCATAGAAGTACCTGCTACTACTTGCTGGTGGATAGCGTTCAATTCTTCTGGAACCGACAGAAACTGAACCTGAGAAATTTCGAGCACTTCCCCGCTAGAAACAATTTCTGTGGTGATAATTCTAAACCAATCATCTTGTTTGAGAATTTTTAGCCGAGTTAGGCCAAATTGTTTTTCAAGAATTTCACTTGATAAAATACTGCTCATCTAGCCGTTCTTTTCATCTTTGCCTTGTAAGAACTTCCACCATGCTTGTACGTTTGCGCGCCAGCCTTTGGGTGTTACCACTTTCTTTTGTACAGTACTCTTGGCTACAGGCGCCTGGGTTGCTGCGCCACTATTTGGAAGATACACCATAGCTTCACCAGGTAGGGCTTTACTGAACTTATCCCTGGCTGCAAGTTCTAGGTAATCATCTGTTTTTAGATATGCAATGTTATATTTTAAGTTCTGGTTTTGAAGTTCGTAGAGTTCTACTTCAGCTTTAATCTGATCGTGCTTCTGTTGCAAACGATAGTTTCTCTGCATTGCACTCACTGTGTTCCAGGCAAGTCCAAGCGCAACCAGCAGAGCTCCTACAAGCAGAAGGTCGTTAAAACTAAAGTATTTATGAAATTGTTTTTGCATATTTATTTTCTTTGTATAACTTAAGTATATAGTACTGCACAAATTCGCGCCATAATGGTATACTCACTACTGTTGCAATATTGTAGCGAAACCAATTTAAGAAACAAAGCGTAGCGACTTTCTTAAATTGAGAGGAGGCGTATAGCGTAAAATCGAAGCTTTTTCTGAAAAGAAAAACGAGATCTTAGCGTCAACGCCGACGACGAGGGGGCGTAGCTCAGTGGTTAGAGCAGTTGGCTCATAACTAATTGGTCCCTGGTTCAAATCCAGGCGCCCCCACCAAATCGACACATCAAATGACCTTTACGGGTTATTTTTTATCTACTAAAACTTTCTTGGCATCATTATACGAACGAGTGATTAATTGCTTCAGGACGTCTTCATCAACATCGCTGAGTTTATTTATATACAAACAGGCTTTACTTGTTTTGTGTTTACCTAGTTTACTTAATAGGTCGCTGTAGTCGTTAAGTTCTGACATTATGTACAGCGTTAGGTTTTGTTTTCTAGGAGAAAAGCCAGCAAGTGGCCAATCGCCTTCTTGGCTGCTTCTTTCAGATTTATAATGATATTGCCCGAACCCAATAATACTTGCGCCCCACATTTTTGGTTCTTCACCTGTTGCTGATTTATACATTTCTAATATTTTAAATGCATCGGTTCTTTTTACTTCGCCGTTCATCGAATTAAGAAAATCTTCTACGCTAGAATCATTTGCCAACGTTTTAAGTGTGCTCATATTCCTATTGTACCAGTGCTGTACCTAAACAACTTACGCGACTGATTTTTGCTTTTCAGTCTTAGGAAACAGCGGAACAATTTGTGCATTGCCCCGATCGTCTTTTCGTACTGCAACGTGAATACCAAGTTCTATAGCAAGCTGACGAGCTTGTTCGTTTGGTGTAAGCGATTCGCCTCTTAGTGCTGCACGAGCTGCGGCCACGCCCTTTACAGCCACTGCTTGGTGGTCAAGCTCAGATGTATGTTCAGCTTGGTCGGCTTTAGCCTCTACAGCCGCTCGTTGCTGGGCTGCCATAACTGTAAAAGCATCATGCATGCTTAGCACAGGAGGGGTGCCAGGAAGCTCTGGTCTGTATATTTCGTCTCTGCTTCTTTGGTTTTCAGCAATTGCATCAAGATATGAACCTGGTAGCTCAGGTTGTGGTGTTAGATCAAGATTAGGGTTTACAGACGCTTCGTGTGTCATAGTCTATATTATAACATATCGATACAATATTTACAATATACTACGCAACTTTGTAATACATATTACAATTAGTATTAATCCGAATTATGAAACCCCGATCTGCTAGTGTGTCATCTTGAGCTTGTCGAAAGATCTGTCTCGCCGTTATACATTTAATAGATCCTTCGACTGCGCTCAGGACGACAGAAGTGGAGTGTTGTCTTTCGGAATCTTGATACATAACAAAACAGCTCCTAAAATAGGAGCTGTTTTTAATTGTTGAAACAGTTAGAAACTATTTCTTCTTTAGAACTAAGAAACCGTTGCGTGGGTTTTCTTCAACTTTTCGATCATCTGGTAGATCGCAAGCTTCGCCCTTTGCATTTGTGTCTGACTTACTGAAGTAGTAAATACGCTGTTCTTTACCGCCACGAAGCTTCGTGACTGATGTGAATAGGTAGTATGTTACCCCTTTTGAATTTGTGTGCGAATATTGTGCCATAAGATTAAACTCCTCCTTATTAGTTCGCGTACCCCTAGAGTAGTAAAGCCGT
>DLGX01000045.1 GCA_002482925.1 Candidatus Saccharibacteria bacterium UBA7683 | reverse complement strand
AAGGTTGATTGCAAAGTTACACCGTATTTTTTACGTAGATCTGTTGATTTGTCGTAGTCAACTTTAAGAATTTGAATGTTTTCTGGCACGGTACTTTCGCTGATTGCTTTGTCGAATGCTCGGCATTCAGGACACCAGGCTGCATGAAAAAACAGAACGGTATTTTTGTATTCGCCGCTACTTACCGCAGACGCGTCGTACTGCGTGTACCTACCGGCTTTTACCGAATTTTGGGCTAGCTGGTTTGTCTGAGCTGTTGTTGATTCCGGCTCTTCTTCTGTTGGTGTGCTAGATACTTCAGTAATTTTTGCAGCGCGCTGGTTAGTAGAGTTTTTTGCTGCAAGTACGCCGCCAATGCCTGCTAAAAGAATAACTATAAATAAGGGTGCAATTATTTTTTTTGTAATCATCTGACTACTATTTTAACCCAGAAGCTTCTAAAGCGGTATCAATTTTAGGTCGATCAAAGCCAACAATAACTTCTTTGCCAATTTCTATTACTGGTACGCCCATTTGACCCGTTTTTTTAACCATGTCTTCTGCGGCTTGCTGGTCTTCTTCTACATTGATGTCGTTATACTTCACGCCGATGCTGTCAAAGTACTTTTTTGCTTGATGGCAAAATCCGCACCAACTGGTTGAATATACGGTTACGTTTGCTGTTGTGCTCATAGTGTTCTCCTTATACTTTGCTAAAAATTATTTCGCTGAGTGCTTTTTTGCTTGGGGAATCGGTATTTATTTCGTAACATACACGCTGACCTTCGCGTACTCTGCTTACTAAGCCAGCTTCAGTTAAAATCTTCATGTGCTGTGAAACGCAGGCTGGTGTAATACTGAGTTCTTCGGCAAGTTGGCTGACGCAGATGGAATCTTTTTCTGAAAGTAATTGAAACAAACGAAACCTGGTTTTATCACCAAGGGCGTTGAATGTTTTTGCAAAGTCTTCACACTGTTCCATGCTCTAATTTTAAGTGATTGCTTAAACAATTGCAACACCTTATTCGTTGGCAGAAAGACCAACAATACTGAGCAAAAAGACAATACCAAAACCAACGCTCAGCGCTATAACGCTGTACGCGCCCGGGTGTTGGTATGAAACCACGCTAAATACAATTAAAAACGTGCTAAGCGCGAGTAATTTTGTAGTTAGTTTAAATTTTAATAGGTGCATACCAAGAAGCAGTGCAGATGGAATCAGAATAAGTGCTAGCCAAAATAATAACGGCGTGCTCAGCACAACTCCGGTACTGGCGTGTTGCGCGGCTTCAGCCGTGGTTTGGTGTTTTTCTCCTGCGTGTGCGAATAGCGATATGTTCATAGAAATAATTGTAACAGGTTATGCTAAGCTGGAATTATGAAACAGATGAAAGAACTTACCTCAAAAATTAATCGTAATACTATGCTGAGTGTGTTAGTCGGAATAATTTTTGGCGCGATGTTATTTACTTTGATCAGGTTTATTTTTAATAACCCCGCACCGGTGCACTACCATGCAAATTTTGCGGTATTTTTTGATGAAAAACGCGAAGAATTTTCAGGTCCAGGTTATTTTGAAGAAGTTCAAGCATGTTCAGCTACTGAATCGCCCCGGGGCCGTACCCACATGCATCAACCAGACAACAATGTAGTTCACGTGCATGACAAAAATGTTACTTGGGGCCACTTTTTTGAAAGCTTAGGCTGGGCGCTTGGTCCAGATACGCTCGTTACTACCAATTCAGTCTATAAAACAACCGACCAAAAGGCACTCACCTTTTACTTGAACAACAAAGAAGTTGCCAGTCCTTTCGACCAGGTGGTCGGCAATGAAGATGTACTTGTTGTTAGTTACGGTGATGGGTCGGCTGATCTTAAAAAGCAAGCTGATGAAGCCAAGAAGCCTACGCCTGCTGATACAGCTAACGTACAAAAAGACCCCGCTGCTTGTAGGGGTTCAGAAGAACTAAGTTTTTCCACCCGTTTGAAAAATGCGGTCTGGTAGTCATTCGTTTGGTTTAATTTCATACTATGATATAAATGAGTAAATTTTTCAATGTTGTGTCGGGGCTTAATAATTTGATACACTTATCATCAGATGGGACTGCATTTACAGAAATCCTTAGTATTAACTGCGCCAATGGCGCGGTCTTTGTGTTCGACCGGAGGTGTAAATGTTCAGTAATCTTTTCAACTTCGCTTCTGAAAGCGGTATTCATGTAAGCCTTAAGGCTGAGCCGATCACGCATATTGGGCCGCTTACTGTTACTAATTCTATGATTTACGGCACAGTTTGTATTGTACTGCTCTTCATAATTCTTATTATCGCTGCTCGTAAAATTACCTTTAAGCCTGGTAAAAGTGCCTTTGGTGGGGCTGTTGAGTATCTTGTAGAGTTTGTTATTAACCTTATGCAAGGCCCGTTTGGTTCGCGTAAAAAAGCTGTTAAGTTTGCACCTTACTTTGCCACATTCTTTATATTCATTTTGTTCAATAACCTCATGGGACTACTTCCAGTTGTTGGGCCTGCAATTGAATTTGGTGGAAATCCTATTTTCCGTCCGTTCACAGCTGATTTAAATGGTACTATTGCCCTTTCTGTTATAGCAATTATTATGGTGCAAATTCTTTCTATTAAAGAACAAGGCGTGGGTGGCCACTTAAAGCATTATTTTAGCGACAAACCATGGAATCCGATCAACTTTTTTATTGGTATCTTAGAAGTGTTTGGTGAACTTACCCGTATTACTAGTCTTTCACTTCGTTTATTCCTTAACACCGCTGTTGGTGAAATTCTTATTGCTGTATTTACTAGCATGATCGCTCCGAATGGCCGAACCCCAGTTGCCGTTATTCCAATCTTTTTATTCGAAATGTTAGTTGCCGGAATCCAGGCTTATGTATTTACCATACTTGCCGCCACATACCTGGGTATTTCTATTGCCCACGCCGATCACGGCGAAGAACACAATGTACCTCACGCACCCGATGCCCCTAAAACTAAGGTCGAAGCAGTGGCACGGTCGTGATGGGAATCATAAAGGAAAAATTAAATCTCGCCTCTATTTCATTGGTGATGTACGCGGGTAAAAGATAAGGAACACAACATGATTGAATTACTTGCAGCAACAGAAGCAGCAGCAGCCTGGAGTCCAGTAATGGTTAAAGCATTAATGCTCGCAGTAGCATTAGGCTCAGCCGCTATCGGTCTTGGATGGGTTGGAAGCAGCTATATGAAGGCACTAGGCCGTAACCCAGAAGCTGGTAAAGCTGCTGGTCAAATCGTTATCATCGCAGCGATGATCGAAGTTACCGCACTACTTGCATTCCTACTTGGCGCTTTCTTGCTTGGCTAGGTTTACTATGCTGGATGGTGGTTCGCCGCCATCCAGAATTAAAGAATAAGGAAAAAATATGAAGTTAGTATCAAGAATTAGACATGTGAAACGCGACTCTGTTCGTGCTGCTAACTTTGTATTTATAAACAATAAAGGAAACAATTAATGATCCACATTCTGTCACTACTAGCTGCTACTGAAGAATCCGAAGGGATTGCGGCGCTTGGCATTGATCCGCTTGCGATTTTAGCCCAAGGTGCAACATTCTTACTGTTCTTCTTTCTTATTAAAAAGTTTGCGCTTTCTAAAATCGTAAAAACCTTAGAAGATCGTCGTGTAACCATTGAAGGAAGTTTAGATAAAGCCGAAGAGCTTACCAAGCAAAACGAGCAAGCAGAAAAGCGCGTTAATGCCCTACTTTCAGACGCTCGAAAAGAATCTGAAGATATTATTAATAAGAGCCACGAAGAAGCTGGTTCAATTATTACCACAGCTGAAGACAAAGCTGGTGAAAAAGCAGAAAAGATTATTGCAGACGGTAAAGCTCAAATTGAACAGCAAGTTGCAAAAGCACAAGAACTGCTTAAAAAAGAAACGCTTTCACTGGTGGCAGCTGCTACTGAAACCGTGCTTGCTAAAAAAGTTGACGCTAAAACAGACGCTAAATTAATTGAAGACGCATTAAAAGAGGTTCAAAAGTGAGCGTAAACCATACTGATATTGCTAAAGGTTTTGTAGCTCAGCTTGATTCACTTGGCGCAAAAAAAGCCACTAAGCAGCTCGCTGCTTACATTTTAGAAAATCGAATTCACAACCAAACAGATGAAATTATGGACAATATTCAAACTGAATATCAACGCGTGCATAAAATTGTAGAAGCAACTACTGCTTCAGTGTACCCACTTACTGCTGATCTAAGAAAACGTGTTCAAGATATTGTTGCTGCTAAAACAGGTGCTAAAAAAGTAGTACTACATGAATTAATCGACCCAAGCGTACTTGGTGGTGTAAAAATCAACGCACCTGAAATGGAACTAGACCTGACATTAAAGACTAAACTAGCAAAGCTTAAGGCATAAGGAGTAATATGGCAGAAATTTCAATGAAAGAACTATCGACTGATCTACGGGCAGCGATTGAAGAACTAAAAAATACAGGCGCTACAGCTGATACTGGCGTTGTAATACGCGTTGGTGACGGTATTGCATGGATCTACGGCCTTAAGAGCGCTGGATACAATGAAATGCTTGAAATTGAAGCAACTGATGGTTCAAGAATCACCGCCTTCGCACTTAACTTAATGGAAGACGAAATTGGTGCGGTAATTTTGGGTGAAGACATCAAAATTAAAGCAGGTGCAAAAGTGTACCTTACCGGTAAAGTACTTGAAGTTCCGGTTGGCCCAGAGCTAGTTGGTCGCGTAGTGAACCCGCTTGGTGAAGCTATTGATGGCGGTGCTCCAATCAAAACTAAGCAAACTGGTTTAATTGAAAAAGATGCTCCTGGCGTACTTGATCGTAAGAGCGTGTTTGAACCTGTTATGACTGGTATTGTTGCTATTGATGCACTTGTGCCAATTGGTCGTGGTCAGCGTGAACTTATTATTGGTGATCGCCAAACTGGTAAAACTGCAATTGCAATTGATGCGATGATCAACCAGGCTAAGCAAAAAACCGGAATCATTAACGTCTACGTTGCAATTGGCCAGAAGAACGCCAAGGTTGCGCGTTTGGTAGAACGCTTAAAGCGTGAAGGTGTGATGGACCAAACTATCGTGGTTGCTACTTCTCCATCTGATCCTGCATCTTTACAGTACCTAGCGCCTTACGCTGGTGCTGCTATGGGTGAATACTTCCGAGACAATGGTGGCCATGCACTTGCTATTTACGATGACCTTACTAAACACGCTGCTGCGTATAGGCAGATGTCACTACTTCTTAGGCGCCCACCAGGACGCGAAGCATATCCAGGTGATGTATTTTACCTCCACTCTCGACTTCTCGAACGAGCTGCAAAACTTTCAGATGCACTTGGTGGTGGTTCACTAACTGCGCTTCCAATTATTGAAACTCAAGCTGGTGATGTTTCTGCCTACATTCCAACCAACGTAATTTCTATTACCGATGGTCAGATTTTCCTAGAAACTAATTTGTTCTACCAGGGTATTCGCCCAGCTATTTCTGTTGGTATTTCGGTATCACGTGTTGGTGGTGCTGCTCAGACCAAGACCATTAAGTCTGTTTCTGGCGGTATTAAGCTTTCGTTAGCCCAGTTCCGTGAACTCGCCGCCTTTTCTCAGTTTAGTACCGATCTTGATCCTGAAACTAAGCAAAGTATCGAACGTGGTCAACGCTTAACAGAAATTCTTAAACAGCCACAGTATTCACCACTCGCTATTTGGGAACAGGCCGCAACCCTACTTGCAGCTAACGAAGGTGCGTTTGATGTTGTACCAGTCGAAAAAATTAAAGAAGCTCAAAAGAACCTTCTTTCACAACTTCATTCTGCACATAAAAAAGAAATGACCACTCTTGATAAAGGTGATCAAAAAGTTGAAGGCGACATGAAAGAGTTGATTCTGAAGGTTGCTAAAGCAGTTGCTTCAGATTTTGTAGTAAAAGAAGAGGAAGCAAAGGAATAAAACGTGGCATCTACGCAACAACTTCGCCAACGAATTAAATCTGTTAAAGGAACAAAACAGATTACCAAGGCTATGGAACTAGTTGCCGCTTCTAAACTTCGTCGTGCACAAGATTCAGCACAGAAATCTCGTGAATTTGCTAAACTTGCCAACGAACTGCTTACTCGCATTAGACAATTAACAGATGTTAATAAACACATTTTATTTGTACGTCGAACCATTAAAAAACGCCTTATAATTGTAGTAGCTTCAGACCGTGGTTTAGCTGGTGGTTATAATGCGAGCCTTCTTAAGCAGTTCGCAGCAGAACTTAAGGCAGACAAAGAAGCCGGTGTAGTAAACAAAGTTATAACTGTTGGTAAAAAAGCCACTGCATTTACTGCCAAAGTGCATGACCTAGAGGTGCTTGGTGCATATCATGACTTTGTAGACAACCCAAAAGCTGAAGATCTTCGCCCAATTTTAATGACAGCTATTTCTGGCTTTGAAGCCGGTACGTACGATGCCGTAGATATTGTTTACACCGACTTTATTTCAAGTGTAAACCAAGTTCCAAGAACAGCTCGACTGCTTCCTGTTGCTTTTGAAGATATCGACTTGCCTACTCACCTAGAAGACGCCGTGTTTGAACCAAAACCGCAGGCTGTTTTAGAAGAGGTCACTGAACGATTTGTAGAGGTCACTTTGATGCAATATATGCTTGAATCTGCAGCTTCAGAACATTCTTCACGTATGCTTGCTATGAAGAACGCCACTGATAACGCAAACGATATTGTGGATGATCTAACCCTTGCACTAAATACAGCACGTCAGGCTGCAATCACCCAAGAGCTTGCTGAAATCACTGGTGGTGCGGAGGCAATTTCATGACACAGTACTCCCTAATTAACGCAAATGACACAATACTAGAACAGACAAAGGAGAAATAATATGGCAGTAGCAGAAAAAGTAAAACAAGCAGTTGGTAAAATCACCCGAGTGGTTGGTGTGGTTGTAGACGTAGAATTTAGTAAAGATTTTCTACCAGCAATTTACAACGCGCTTTCAGTAGAACTTAATGGTAAAACAATTATGCTCGAGGTTGCACAGCACCTTGATGAATCAAGTGTTCGCGCAATTTCACTAGCTTCAACCGATGGCTTAAAACGTGGCGATGCAGTCACCGATACTGGCGCACCTATTTCTATGCCAGTTGGCGATGCAACTCAGGGTCGTATGTTCAACGTTATTGGTGAACCGATCGACGGCAAAGAAGGTACCTTTACCGAACGGGCACCTATTCACCGTCGTCCACCTACTCTAGAAGAACAATCTGGAAAAGTTGAAATTTTAGAAACTGGTATTAAGGTTATTGACCTTATCGCACCTATGACTAAAGGTGGTAAGGTTGGACTCTTTGGTGGTGCTGGTGTAGGTAAA